>DBCJ01000007.1:0-10573 GCA_002293005.1 Ignavibacteria bacterium UBA961
GCGGAGGGAGAGGGATTCGAACCCTCGGTAGCGTCCTAAAACACTACAACGGTTTAGCAAACCGGCGCCTTCAGCCACTCGGCCATCCCTCCGTTTTTGGGAGAGCAAAGATAAAGAGTTGCTCTTTACATCCCAAATAGTTTTTCATCTAATCAAAGTAAATCTAATTGTTGTGAGTCTGCTTGAGGTGCATCATCACCCGATTCATCTACATCTTCCTCATGAGGAACTGTAGTGATATCTGCGATTTGATCACCTTCTTCAAGTCTGATAAGTCTAACGCCTTGAGTATTTCTTCCAATGATCCGGACATCTTTGACAGGTTGTCTGATCAAGATTCCACCTGTTGTCATAACTACCAAATCATCACTGTCCTGCACTTCCATGATACTGACCACTTCACCTGTTTTGTCGGTGATATTCATGGAGATAACACCTTTCGCACCACGCTTGGTCAATCGGAAATCTTCATAATTGGTGCGCTTGCCATAACCATTTTGTCCAACAACAATCACTTGTGAATCCGGACGTTTGATGGCAACCATGGAAATAATACGGTCTGTATCAGCCAATTGCATACCGATGACGCCTGCCGCAGTTCTACCCATTGCTCTTACATCACTTTCACGGAAGCGACATGCAAGGCCTGCATTCGATCCAATGATGATGTCATTTGAACCATCAGTAATTCTAGCAGCAATCAATCGATCTGTATCATTGAGAGTAATTGCAATCTTACCATTCGCGCGTACGCTTTCGAATTCTGACAATAATGTCTTTTTCACAGTACCATTTTCGGTAGCCATGAAGATATACATATTCTCAGGGAATTCTTTGACGGTGAGTGTAGCTGTCACTTGCTCATCACTTGCCTTTTCAATCACATTTGCCAATGATCTACCTTTGGCATTGCGACTTGCTTCTGGTAAATCATAAACTTTCACGCGGAATACGCGACCTCTGTCAGTGAAGAACAAGAGATAATGATGTGTAGCCGCACGGAATACCTGCTCTACATAATCATCCTCA
Organism: Ignavibacteria bacterium UBA961; assembly: GCA_002293005.1. Classification (GTDB taxonomy): domain Bacteria; phylum Bacteroidota; class Ignavibacteria; order Kapaibacteriales; family UBA961; genus UBA961. The sequence continues at coordinate 1,030 of DBCJ01000007.1, forward strand.
TAGGTTCCTGCACCACTTGCACCACGACCACCTTTATGCTGTCTGCGATAATTGGTGACAGCTGTTCTCTTGATGAAACCTTTATGTGAAATTGTCACGATCATTTCTTCATTGGCAATCATATCTTCCAATGTGAAATCACGAGCATCATGCACAATTTCCGTTCTACGATCATCACCATACTTCGCTCTCAAACCAGCCAATTCATCACTGATGATCTGCATTTGTAATTCTTTGCTTGCTAGAATGGCACGAAGGCGTTCAATCAGTTGGATGATTTCACGATATTCTTGTTGAATCTTGTCGCGCTCAAGACCTGTCAATCTTTGCAAACGCATTTCGAGAATTGCTTTGGCTTGAATCTCAGACAATCCAAATCGCTGCTGCAAATTGATACTTGCAGTTGGTGTATCCTTTGATTCTTTGATAGTCTTGATCACCGCATCGATATTATCCAAAGCGATGATAAAACCTTCCAAAATATGTGCTCGCTTTTCCGCAGCATCAAGTTCAAAGCGTGTTCTACGAACAATGACTTCATTACGATGCTTAAGAAATTCTTCCATCATCTGCTTGAGATTGAGAACTCGTGGGCGCCCCTCAACAAGCGCAAGCATGATCACGCCAAATGTTGTTTGAAGTTGTGTATGCTTATACAGATTATTCAACACAACCATCGGTGTTGCATCGCGCTTAAGTTCAATCACAATGCGCAATCCATCACGATCCGATTCATCACGAACATCGGAAATGTCTTCCAATACTTTTGCTCTCACCAAATCCGCAATCTTCTCAATCAATGATGCCTTGCTGACTTGATATGGCAATTCAGTGATGATGATTGTTTCTTTGGTTTTTGTGGCTTCAACACTGGCTTTGGCTCTGACAACAACTCGACCACGACCGGTAAGGAAGGCATCCTTGACACCTTCATATCCATATATGATACCGCCGGTTGGAAAATCAGGAGCTTTTACATGTTCCATGAGTTCCGGAATGGTTACATCCGGATTCTTGATCATTACCTGCAAACCATCAATAATCTCTCTGAGATTGTGAGGTGGGATATTTGTTGCCATACCAACCGCAATACCACCTGCCCCATTGACGAGGAGTGTTGGTAGTGATGTCGGCAATACACTCGGCTCTTGCAAAGAATCATCAAAGTTGGGCCTGAAATCTACTGTATCCTTGTCGATGTCACGCAACATTTCCATGGACAATGATGCAAGCTTGGTTTCAGTGTAACGCATCGCAGCCGGTGGATCACCGTCAATCGACCCAAAATTACCCTGTCCATCAACAAGTGGATATCGCATTGACCATTCTTGAGCCAATCTCACCATTGCATCATATACAGATGAGTCACCATGGGGGTGAAATTTCCCCAATACCTCACCGACTAGACGGGCTGATTTTTTATAGGGTCTGTTCGGGACCAAACCAAGTTCATACATCGCATATAAAATTCTGCGATGAACAGGTTTCAAGCCATCTCGCACATCGGGCAATGCACGAGATACGATAACAGACATGGAATAATCGAGATATGAACTGCGCATTTCATCTTCCAGGTTAACCGGAAGTATGCGCTCGCTGAGTAGCGATGACATAATAGTATTTCAAGAATTGAATGATACTGATTTACAAGTGGCAAATGTACGCATTTGAGGGATCATTTCTGATTGAAAAAACACCCAAAACTGCCCTTATTTTCCACATTTTGCACAAAAAAAGCCGTCCTGCTCCAGGACGGCTTGCGGAAAGGGCGGGATTCGAACCCGCGGTACCGTTGCCGGTACACACGCTTTCCAGGCGTGCCAATTAAACCACTCTTGCACCTTTCCAAGTGGTTCTCGTAAAAACGAATCGCAAATGTAGGGAATTCTTCCGAATTCTCGATGCTACTTTCTCGAATGAAGGTTGAAATTGTGCACAACTTATTGGGATAGAATCTGCTTCATTGCTTTCAATTCACTACTTTTGTAAAGCATCTCGCGGTATTTCTGTTTCACTCATTCGGACTTTCATCATGATCGATTCGATTGTCTCCCATTTAGGCGAAAACGCGTCTTATTTACTTGATCATCAATCACATACCATCCCGAAAGAACAACTTCATCTCCCTTCACCGAATGCTGTGGATGAGATTTTTGGCATTTCGGATAGAAATAACAGAGTATTGTCGAATCTTCAGAGAATGGCTGATACAGGAAGATTGGCTGGAACCGGTTATACTTCAATCCTTCCCGTAGATCAAGGCATTGAGCATTCCGCAGGTGCCAGTTTTGCAAAGAATCCTGCCTATTTCGATCCTGAGAATATCATCAAACTTGCCATTGAAGGTGGTTGTAATGCAGTTGCCTCGACATTCGGCGTATTGTCCATGACGAGCAGAAAATATGCCCACAAAATCCCCTATGTGGTAAAAATTAATCATAATGAACTGCTCACCTATCCGAATAAAGCCGATCAGATCATGTATGGGACAATCAAACAAGCTTATGATATGGGGGCCGCGGCAGTAGGAGCCACGATTTATTTTGGATCTCCGGAAAGCTCAAGACAAATCATCGAAGTATCCGAAGCTTTTGCCATGGCTCATGATTTGGGAATGGCAACGATACTGTGGTGTTATATCAGAAATTCAGCATTCAAAACTGCCGAGAAGGATTTTCATGTTTCGGCAGACTTGACCGGTCAGGCAAATCATCTCGGCGTGACGATCAATGCAGATATCATCAAGCAAAAACTCCCCGAAAACAATGGTGGCTATTCGGCTTTAAATATGGGTGGATCTTCATATGGTAAATTGGATAAACGAATGTATACCGAGTTATCCAGTGATCACCCTATCGATCTCTGCCGTTATCAAGTTGCAAATTGTTATATGGGAAGAATCGGACTCATCAATTCCGGCGGTGCATCCGGAGAAAATGATATGTCGGAAGCGATTGCAACCGCAGTAATCAATAAAAGAGCCGGCGGAATGGGCTTGATCTCAGGCAGAAAAGCATTTCAAAAACCAATGAATGAAGGCATTGCATTATTGCAAGGTATTCAGGATGTCTATCTCTGTAAAGAGATCACCGTGGCATAATTTCATGAAAGAACTCTCGCGATTATTTCCCTATCTGAAAAGGCATAAGCTACGCTTGATGCTGGGTTTTCTGTTTGTCACGATTTCCAATATCTGTTCGACATCCATTCCTCGTTTTGTTGGGTCAATCGTTGATGGCATGCAAAAAGCACAAATAGATCAAGATGAAGTCAATGCTTCCATTGGAATCATTCTGCTTTTGACAATTGGTTCAGGTTTTTTCATGTATCTCACTCGCAAGACAATCATTGTTGCCTCGCGATTGATTGAGTATGAATTGCGCAATGATTTGCTGATTGCGCTTGAAAGACAATCCCTTTCCTTCTATCACAAGAATCCAACGGGTTCTTTGATGGCTCTCACCACAAATGATATAGCTGCGATGAGAGAATTTCTTGGACCAGCCCTGATGTATTCGGCGAATACAATCACTACATTCTCATTCGCACTTGCCTTCATGGGATCACTTAATCCTTCGCTGACATTGATGGCTTTGCTCCCTCTCCCCTTCATGGCATTTCTGACATATTTTATTGGAAAAAAAGTTCATATCGGATTTCGTGATGTACAAGAACAATTTTCGCAATTGACTTCGAAAGCGCAAGAGACATTCAGTGGAGTGAGAGTGATTCGAGCATATCGAAGAGAAGCTTTCGAGACAGGTGAATTTGAAAAGCAAAGTGAAGTCTATCAACAAAGGAATATACGACTTGCCTTTTTGCAATCTCTCACCATGCCTTCAATGATGGCACTTGTGGGATTCTCAAATCTCCTGGTTTTGGGATATGGCGGAATGCTTGCAATTGAAGGTAAAGCAACGATTGGTGACTTGTCACAGTTTTTCATTTATCTCAATCAACTCATCTGGCCTGTTGCTGCTATTGGTTGGGTGACAAATCTCATTCAAAGAGCGGCTGCTTCAGCTAAAAGAGTCGGTGATATCATGGACATGGAATCAGAAATCATAAATGATATTTCTGAAACTGTTAAGGCGAAAGGTATTTCCGGAATCTCATTTGAAGCCGTTGGCATGAGCTATCCCGGCAGATCAATTCCCGCTTTAGATGATATCACATTTGAAATCCCCAAAGGTTCTTCCATCGGCATCGTTGGAGCAACAGGAAGCGGCAAATCAACAATAGCGGCATTACTTCCAAGATTATTCGATTCAACCTCTGGTGTCATCACCATTGATGGACACAATATCAGGACAATGCCACTCGAAATATTACGAAAGAAGATCGGTCTCATTCAACAAGAAGCATTCTTGTTTTCAATGTCACTTGCCGATAATATCCGATTCGGAAATCCCGATGCAAGCTTGGAAGATGTAAAAAGAGCCGCTGAATTGGCGGGCTTGGCAGATGATATAGCTGATTTCCCAAAAGGGTATGACACCATTGTTGGTGAAAGAGGCATCACATTATCCGGTGGACAAAAACAAAGAACTGCAATTGCCAGAGCAATCATCAGGAATCCTGAACTGCTCATTTTTGATGATGCATTTTCTGCAGTGGATACTGCAACAGAAGAGCATATCATCAAAGGACTTTCAATGCTCATGGAACATCGCACGACCATCATCATCGCGCATAGAATCTCCACAGTAGCACTATGTGATACAATCATAGTTCTCGATAAAGGGCATATCATTGAAAGAGGCACACACAAAGAATTACTCGCATTAAATGGTGTCTATGCAAACATGCATGAGCGTCAACAATTGGAAGAAGAATTCAAGCATTATTCGACTGAGATTTCGGAGATTGAACAATGAAACTCTCGATTGTCATACCAATGTACAATGAAGAAGGTATTGTACATGCTCTCTATCAAAGACTTGAACATACAAAAGCTTTATTCAACAGAAAATTTGATCTCATGCCATCTGACATTGAAATCATCTTCGTGAATGATGGCTCCTCTGATGGTACATTTGATGCGCTCAAACGCTTGTGCATGGATGAAGCACATTATCAATTACTCAATCTTTCTCGCAATCATGGACATCAAATAGCCATTACCGCCGGCATTGATCTGGCAAAAGGAGATGCCGTGGCAGTGATTGATGGCGATTTGCAAGATCCACCGGAAACAATTGTCGATCTGTATGGGAAAATGCAGGAAGGCTTCGATGTCGTCTATGCTGTTCGAAAAAAACGCGAAGGTGAAACTCCATTTAAATTATTCACCGCTAAATTGTTTTACCGATTGCTCAAGAAATTGACAAATGTTGAAATACCTGTTGACACAGGTGATTTCCGGATCATGAGCCGAAGAGTCGTAACGATTCTCACTTCCATGAATGAAAGACATCGTTTTATTCGCGGGATGATCAGCTGGATTGGATTCAATCAAACGGGTCTTGAGTATGAAAGACATGAAAGACATTCCGGAGAGACGAAATATACACTCTCAAAGATGATCAAATTTGCTTTTGATGGTATCACTTCTTTTTCTTCCATACCTCTGAAGCTCGCTTCCTATTTGGGAATCATCACCGCGATGTTTGGATTCTTGTATAGCTTATATGTTGTATTTCTAAAGCTTTTTGTACCCAAAGCACAGATAGAGCTCGGTTGGGCTTCGATCATCATCTTCATACTATTGCTTGGCGGAATACAATTGCTCGCACTTGGAATGATCGGTGAATATCTCGGAAGAATACATGATGAAACCAAATTCCGTCCGCTGTACATTGTTGAACATATCTATAAAAAAGAATGAGTGAATTCGATAAATATGCTCGGGATTATGATGACATGCATGCCGAGAATGTGAAGTCTTCAGGTTATACTCCCGCTTTTTTTGATGAGTATAAGGTAAAGGAGATTGCTCGTTTATTGCATGCTCGAAATCAGACAAATAAACCATTGCATATTCTGAATTTTGGCTGTGGAATCGGAAAAAGTGAACAATATCTCCACAAGTATTTCCCCTATGCCACGATTGTCGGAGCGGATGTATCAAATGATTCACTTGAAATAGCAAAAAAAGACAATGCTGATTTGGATTGCATTCGTTGGGAATTGATATCAGAGACCGAGACCATTGGTTTCGGCGATACATTTGATATGATTTTCATTGCCAATGTGTTCCATCATATCCCGCATTTAGAGCATGAGCGAATTTTGAAAGATTTACGAAATCACCTCAGGCCCAATGGCAGACTATTCATGTTTGAGCATAATCCTTGGAATCCAATTACCGTGAAGACCATCAAGGATTGTCCATTCGACATCGATGCCGTGCTTTTGTCTCCTGCTTATTCAAAATCCGTGTATCAAAAAGCCGGATTTTCAGGAACATCCATACGATTTACATTGTTCTTCCCTGCATTCGTATCATTCTTGCGCCCTTTGGAACCCATGCTTTCTTGGCTTCCGCTCGGCGCTCAATACTATATCGAAGCGAAACCTTGAACATATGGCTGTTTTTTGATAAATAGCCGATAAATCCATAGTTTTGCCATAGAAATTTTGATTTTACACAAACCATTACAGCATTGTAAGGATACTCATCCATGTCATCATTGCTACAATTCCTTCGATCCACAGTCTTCACAAAAATCGTGATGGCCATCACCGGCCTACTTATCATCGGTTTTTTGATTGGACATATGCTTGGTAATCTCTTGATGTTTGCAGGGCCTGAAAAAATCAATGCCTATGCTCTCGGATTAAAAAATCTCGGACCACTCCTCTGGCTTGTTCGATTTGCCATGATTGCGGCATTTGGTCTGCATATTTGGTCATCAATTGAACTCGCTTCCAGAAATAAATTGGCAAGACCTGTTCAGTATGATACCAAGAAATCACTCAAATCTACATTTGCATCAAGAACAATGTTGGTTTCCGGTCTGGCAATTCTCTTCTTTGTGATCTATCATTTATTGCATTATACATTCGGTATCATTCAGCCGAATACCTATTATGCAGGCGGATATCGCATGGAATCTACCGGCGAAATAGTACACCATGTCTATAATATGGTCGTAGCAGGATTCCAAAACCCATTCATTGCTCTATCATATATCATTGCCTTGATATTCATGTCTTCACATGTGAGTCATGCTACATCAAGTGCATTTCAGACATTGGGCGTAATGAATCCCAATATCAAAAAAATCACTTCAAAGATTGGTCCGGCATTGGCTGGCTTATTCCTTGTCGGTTATCTATCCATTCCAATTGGCGTAATGATTGGAGTCATCAAAAAAGCTCCTGATCAGAAACATGTTTCGACAATGACCAAAGATTGTCCTGACACTGCAGATTGCAAATGTGAGTAATCCGATTAAATAAACAAGACTTTCACTATACCGTGATATATCCATGAAACTTGAATCGAATATTCCTTCAGGACCCATTGAACAGAAATGGGACAAACATCGAGCCGAAGCGAAGTTGGTGAATCCTGCCAATAAGAGAAAATATCGCGTCCTCATCGTTGGGTCTGGACTTGCCGGTGCATCTGCCGCAGCCACACTCGCGGAATTGGGATACAATGTTGATTGCTTCACTTTTCACGATTCACCACGCAGAGCACATTCCATAGCCGCTCAAGGTGGAATCAATGCGGCCAAGAATTATCAGAATGATGGTGACAGCATTTATCGTCTATTCTATGATACAGTGAAAGGCGGCGATTTTCGTGCTCGCGAAGCCAATGTATATCGCCTCGCACAAGTCAGTGTAAACATCATTGATCAATGCGTGGCTCAAGGAGTTCCATTTGCACGCGAATATGGTGGATATCTCACGAATCGTTCCTTTGGTGGCGCACAAGTTTCTCGTACATTCTATGCGAAGGGTCAAACAGGTCAGCAATTGCTGCTCGGTGCCTATTCCGCTTTGTCCCGTCAAATTGGCGCCGGCACAGTGACGATGCATAATAGAAAAGAAATGATGGAATTGGTACTAGTCGATGGACATGCTCGTGGTATTGTCACTCGTGATCTTGTAACCGGCAAAATCGAATCTTGGTCAGGCGATGCGGTCATTCTAGCAACAGGTGGATATTCCAATGTGTTTTATCTTTCAACAAATGCGATGGCATGTAATGTTACATCCATTTGGAGAGCACATAAGAAAGGCGCAGGACTTGCCAATCCATGCTTCACGCAGATTCATCCTACATCGATTCCTCAGCATGGCGAATATCAATCAAAGCTAACATTGATGAGCGAATCACTCAGAAATGATGGCCGTGTATGGGTGCCCCTAAAAGCGAATGATAATCGCGCACCACATGATATTCCTGAAAATGAAAGAGATTATTATCTAGAAAGAAAGTACCCTTCATTTGGAAACCTTTCACCTCGTGATATTGCTTCTCGCGCCGCCAAAGAAGTGTGCGATGAAGGTCGTGGTGTTGGTCCGGGTGGTCGTGGCGTATATCTTGACTTCTCGGCAGCAATCAATAGACTTGGCGAGAAGACAATTGCAGAACGCTATGGCAATCTTTTTGAAATGTATGAAAGAATTTCAGGGGAGAATCCATATAAATCACCAATGAGAATTTATCCTGCTCCCCATTATACAATGGGTGGTTTGTGGGTGGATTATAATCTCATGAGCACCATACCTGGATTGCATGTACTCGGCGAAGCGAATTTCTCCGATCATGGTGCAAATCGTCTGGGCGCAAGTGCTTTGATGCAAGGTTTGGCTGATGGATATTTCGTTATTCCTTATACAATCGGACATTATCTTGCGGGTGTGAAACCAGGTGAAGTAACAAATGAGCATCCTGAGTTCAAGAAGGCGGTTGCCGAAGTAGAAGGCAGAGTCTCCAAGTTTCTTTCCATCAATGGCAAACGCACCACATCTTCATTCCATAGAGAACTCGGAATGCTTATGTGGAATAATTGCGGCATGGCTCGTAGTGAAGCAAGCTTGAAAGAAGCTCTCCAAAGAATACCTGAAATTCGTGAAGAATTTTGGAATAATGTGAATGTTGTTGGTTCTGCAAATGAATTGAATACAGCACTGGAGCATGCAGGTCGCGTTGCGGATTTCTTGGAATTTGCCGAACTCATGTGCGTTGATGCTCTCGAGAGAGATGAATCATGCGGAGGTCACTTCAGAACCGAGCATCAAACTGAAGATGGCGAAGCAAAAAGAAATGATGACAAGTTCTGCCATTCATCGGTATGGGAATATTCCGGTGATACAGCGAAGCCGAATTTGCACAAAGAACAACTTACTTTTGAAAATGTCAAGCTTGCAACAAGGAGCTATAAATAATGAAATTATCCCTTAAAGTATGGCGCCAGAAGAACAAGAATTCTGAAGGAGATTTCAAGAATTATGTTCTGTCAGACATTAGTCCTGATATGTCTTTCCTTGAGATGCTCGATGTTCTTAATGAACAATTGCTAACAAAGAATGAAGATCCTGTAGCATTCGATCATGATTGTCGCGAAGGTATTTGTGGATCTTG
>DBCJ01000007.1:10671-14647 GCA_002293005.1 Ignavibacteria bacterium UBA961
GAACCTTGGAGAGCTAGTGCCTTCCCTGTCATCAGAGATCTTGTTGTGGATCGTTCCGCATTCGATAGAATCATTCAGGCAGGTGGATTTGTATCGGTGAATACAGGCAATGCGCAAGATGGTAATACTTTGCCTATTCCAAAACCCGATGCAGATGCAGCTATGGATGCTGCTGCTTGTATAGGATGTGGCGCATGTGTTGCAGCTTGTAAAAATGCATCAGCGATGCTATTTACAGCGGCAAAAGTTTCGCATCTTGGATATCTACCACAAGGTCAACCTGAAAGACAACGCAGGGTATTGAAGATGGTGGAGCAAATGGATAGCGAAGGTTTTGGAAATTGCACCAATACTTATGATTGCGAAGCGGCATGTCCCAAAGGCATCAGTGTCCATAATATCGCAAGACTCAATCGTGATTTCCTCAAAGCGAAATTATTCGGTTGAACTGATTGAACAATAAATTAGGGAGATGAGTAATCATCTCCCTTTTTTTATTGTCCTAATAAACCTTTCTTCAAATCTGAATCTGCCGGATCTTCTCCCAGCCAAATACCGAATAATCCTTTTTTGAAATCAATTCCGGGAATCACTCCCGCCTTATTTCCATTCTTCAGTACAGTTACACCTTTTCCGGGTTCATACATCATTGAAAAGACATCGCCCTTCTTGATTTTTTCTTTGAAGAATGACTTGAATTGATCGATTCGCGAGCGAAGTGAAGATACATTTCCATTAGCAGATTTCTCAAATCCCTCTTCAACCGCATCCGACATCTTATCACTTGTGATCAGCGAAGAAACTATGGTCAATTCTATGGCTATTGGTTCATCTGCATTGATGATGGACTGTGCATCTTTAGTCTTTTTTGTGACAAACAAAGCACCAACATACATGTCCATCCAGAATTTTTCTCTCGTTCCCGCACCGTTCAAAGAAAGGGGCTTACCGGCAAATGATTTTGTTGATGGAATATTGACACCACCAATATTCATGTCGGCATATGCTGACACAACAAAAAGAAAGGAACATAAAACGATGATTGCTTTCATGATTATCTCCCAAATCATAGTTCATTAAAGAAGATCTTTGCGATGTCTTCCAATGGAAATAAAGAATCCTGTCACCATCAATATAACACCAAGCCAAACAAGATTGATGAGTGGTTTGATGGAAACTTCAACTGTAAACACTTCTTTTTTCTTTTGCAATGGTTTTGCCATATCCCGGAATGCGATTTCCACTTGAGAAGAAGCAAGATCCCCTTTTTGAGCAATGAGTTTTGCAAAGGAAATTTGCTGAGAAGTTCTGGGTAATGTAATTGGTTCCGGAGTAAGCTCCGTTGTTTGCATATTCATTGCAGCACGGAGCGAGATATCTGCGGAGTCCTTTGTCGAATATATACGAACAATGGCAGATGGATAGATCTTCCCTGTGCTATCAGGACCCGCACTCATGCGAGACATATCGAAGGCTATAAATCGTATAGCTCTTGAGGAATCAGTGGGGAATGTTTCTTTTTGATCTTTTTTCAATGTCAAAGTCGGAATTCCACCGGTTTCACCAGTAGCTTTTGGTGATACATACAGATCGCGTCCAAGAGTCCATGCAATCCCCGGCTCGAGAAATGCAGATTGTCTTTTATTGAAATCACTCCAAAAAAGCATTGGAGCAACTGATGATTTGGTTCCGTCTTTTTCTACTTCGATATGAAAACGATACTTTTCACGATCCACAAATTCTTTTTCGATGCGCTCTTTACCTTTGAAAGTCAATGTATAGCCCAACACTTTTGTTGGCACTCCTTGTACCAATTGTGCATGCTCCATGACGGAATATTTGGAAGTCCAAACAACGCCAATCAAAAGTAAAGCAACTCCACTATGTGAGACATATGCTCCTGCCGAGCTGAATTTTGCTTGCATGACCTTGATCGCAAGTTCAAGATTGATAATTAATGCAAACCAGGCCGCAAAAGTGAGAATGACATAGAGTGTATCCGTTACACCTAAAAACATTGACACTATTGTTCCTGCAAGCGTTAAAATCAATGGTAGAATCAATGACTTATAATTCGCAATGAGAGACTTCCCTTTCCATCTTGCAATAAGCGATATCGCATTTACAAGCATTATGAGAATTACCAATGGCAAATGCGTGGAATTATAAAAAGCAGGATCAATGGCAACTTTCGGTTGTTTGATGATCTCTGCAAAGAGTGGCCAACTAGTTCCGATAAAGACAATGATTGCCGAACCCAAAAGCAAAGCAGAACCAATGGAAAGTAAAAACTCTCTACTCTGCATTGAAAAAGAAGCAGAAGAAAATAGAAGATCCTTTCTTCGGACATACATGATTGACAGAGCAATCAGTAGAAATGTGGACATGAATGCTATCAGCATTACATAGGCAAACATGCCTGGATCCACAAAAGAATGAACGGAAGTATCACCCAATACTCCACTTCTGGTAAGAAATGTTGAGTATAGCACCAATATGAATGATAAAGATGCGAGAATGATATTTGTTTTTACAAGACCGCCTGTCTTCTTTTGAATGATCATGGTATGAACCAAAGCAGCAGAGACAAGCCAAGGAATGAGCGATGAATTCTCAACAGGATCCCAAGCCCAAAATCCTCCCCAACCCAAAGTTTCATAAGCCCAGAAGCCTCCGAGCATGATACCAAAACCTAGGATTGCTGTTGAATATAATGTCCATGGCAAAGCATGCTTCACCCAATTTTGATTATCCCTTTTCAGCAAACCTGCCATTGCCAATGCAAATGGTGCACTCATGGCTGCAAATCCGGTAAAGAGGATTGGAGGATGAATGGTAATCCATACATTATGTAGGAGTGGATTCAGCCCTTTACCATTTTGCGGGACAAATCCATCGGCAACGCCATCTTTTGCAAATGTTTCCCATACATAAGCAAACGGATTCTTGATGACCAATAGCAGTAATAAGAAAACAAGAATCAATGAGTAAAAGACCATAATTTCAGATTCCATGCCTTTTCTTCGACCAAAGGCCGAAAGAGCCACACCTAGCACAGCAACCCAAAGGGTCCATAACATGAAGCTACCTTCTTGTCCGGCATAGCCTGCGGCAAATAAATACCAAGCCTGCAATTCTCTTGAGGAATAATTCCAGACATAATGGTATTCAAATCGATGATTAAAGACAAGCCAGAGAATTGCGAGAAATGAAATAACAATTCCAATGGTCGTGAACCTGAACAGGAATCTGCCAATATCTGCCGCTCTTTCATTTCCTTTCAGTGCAAAGGCATAAAAACCCGTGCCGATGAGAGCTGTCGCAAATAAGATATGAATGAGAATTTGGCCTATCATATATGTTATGGTTTTGGTTTGGTCAATGGTGAATCAAGCAATGGTGGTTTTGCTTGTGACTTTTGTTTTTTCTGAACTTCTATTGTCTTTACAAAGAGTGAAGGTGAGCTTGCAGAAACCGGAACACCACCTGACTCAGCGCCGCAAACACCATTGAAGATGCCAATATCATGAGAAGCGGCAATGATATTATTGAAGGTAGTGAGCGGAGTACCAATCAAATCAACGCCACGAACAAGCTCATCAGGCCTTCCATCGGCATAGATTTTATACACCACGAGTGGTTGAACATTGAAAGCATTGGGAATAGTTCTTGCCGTAAAAGTAAATCCACCAGAAATTTCAACAAAGTACAATCCATATTCTTTGTTTTGTTTTAAGCATTCTTCACGAAGCAAGGTTCTCAATGAATCAAAAGCAACTGTTTGCGAAGCTTGTACCAACAAATTGGACTGTCTAGAAACGGGTCGCAATCCCGGTTGTCTTCTACCATGTCCATTCGATACCGGAAAAGATTCAATTGGTGAGCGATTCATGAGAAAGTTCTTGAAGATACCTTTTTCAACTGCAATCACTTTTTCTGCCTTGACACCTTCATCATCGTATTTGTAATGACCAAC
>DBCJ01000050.1:0-1068 GCA_002293005.1 Ignavibacteria bacterium UBA961
ACCCGGCTATTCTGATAATTCAGGAGTATTGTATATCACAATCGAAGAAGCCGTCGTTCAATTCTGCGAAGATCCGAAACCGATTTATGATAAGGACAGCGTATTGATCGCACTCGACTTATCACTAGGAGTATTTGTAGAAGATTCGAATTCTGTTTCAGGCAAGACAAATGTATTGTCTGAATCAACAGATCTTGCTGTCTTTCATAAAGTACGTAATAAAAAAGATACAACCGGAATAGATACAACCGAAATTACCATTGATAGTTCATTCTTCTTATGTCCTGAAGGTATCACATGTGCAAAGCCGAATGATAAGGGCGTTGCTCTTGCAATGGTTCTCGACCGCTCCGGAAGCATGCTCGATTTCATAAGTCCTAATGATTCTCGCATTCGTATTACAGAAGCAAAAGATGCAAGTACGCAATTTGTTGACAGACTTGGCGATAAAGATGAAGCAATGATTATTTCTTTTGCCGATGAAAGTAGAGTGGATCAGATTTGGACAAAAGATAAAAACATTTTGAAGAATGCAATCAACTCTCTTGTGCCAACCGGTTTTACAGCAATGAATGAAGCCGTAATTCGTGCAATCGATTCCATTAGAAAACATCCAAATCCAAATAGAGCCATCATTTTACTTTCTGATGGTGGGAATAATCGCTGGCCGGAATTCAGTGCTGTTGTCAATAAAATCAAGGAAGACACCATCAATCCTCTTCCAATTTATTCTATTGCATTGGGTTTGAATAAAAATGATCCTCTCGATCTTGCCGGCTTGAATGATTTGAAAGAATTGGCTCGATTGACCAGAGGAAAAACATTTGAAGTGTATTCAGCAGGTTCTTTGGATTCGGTGTATAAACAATTGACTCGTGAAGTTATTAATGATCGTTGTTGCGTATTGCGCGTTCCAGTTCCTCCTTGCAATGGTCCCCATGATACATTGCGTACCATTAAAGTCTTCATGCCTGTTAACGGAAAAGTAGAGTTGAATACAATTACATATAAGCCAAGTTGTTCAAAAACAGATACCGTAACTTCAGTTGATGAATCAAATGTATTCGT
>DBCJ01000050.1:1154-5443 GCA_002293005.1 Ignavibacteria bacterium UBA961
GGTTATGAAGTTTCTAAATATGGAAATGTCTCAATCGAAATATATTCACAAGATGGTTCATTGGTTCGCAGTCTCTTGAATGCACCACAAGATCAGGGTAGATATAAGATTGCGATCGACATGACAAGTGAAGTTCAGGGATATTATTCAGTGATCATTAAGATCGATGGATTGACTATTATGCGTCCAATGATCATCACGAGATAAATAATAAGTAAGAAAAAATTACGGGTGGCTCGGGGGAGCCACCCATTTATAAAACATCTTAGGGTACTTTCTATGCGTACATTCGTACTGCTATTCGTGGTCGGAGTATTGGGGATATTGGCACCTGTATTTTCCAAAAATACCAATTCCATTTCTGTTTCTGTTTCACCTGCAACTGCCTATGCCGGTGATGTCGTGACACTCATTCCACTCAATGGAGAGAAATTTCAAACCGGACTTGGTCGGAAACACACAATTCTGGTCGGAAATATTCAGGCAAATATCAAATCTGAATCTTCCACTCAAATCAGATTTGAAATTCCATTCATCGGTTTGCACGGAAGTCAAGTAGTAAAATATTCATTGGATGATGGACCGAGCGGTCAAACTTCCATAAGCATCATTCCGGGAAATCGCGATGTTCAAGATCTGCCAACAGGAAGCGAACCCGATCCATCAAAACAATATGGTAAACCAGTAGAAGCCGGTAAAAACCCGAAAGGACTTCCAAGAGGACCGGTCGTGTATAATCCACCGGGAGGACATTCAAATATGCCATATTCAAATTGTAATCCAATGCATGTGATTGATGGTGAATTTTCCGGTCAAGTTGCGGGTGGGAAATACGAATGGAGCGATATCACTCCAATGAAAACACGCTTCTCGAATATCTATGTTGATTATTGCGCTCAATCCGGCATCATGTATTTTCTCAATGATTGGGATTGGACTAGTATTGAGCCTGATCAATCAACATGCTATGCATATTTTGAAATGTCCTCAGGCAATGGAGAAGAACAATGGGAAATCCGCATTTACAATGATAAAAAGAGAGGAATCTCCGTAAAAAGAAATGGTATTGAGGTTTCTCAAAACAAAAATATTGTGATTGGTGGCGCTTATTCATTTTCATCTTCACCACTATTTCAACATAAGCATACGATCTATGAATATGCTTTGAAAGTAAAGCCGGGGAATTTCATGATTCCCGTTCTGTCAAGCCCGATTCAAAGTCTCGGACCCTTGGTCAAATGCAATGATACCGGATATGCATTGGTGAAAGATCCATCGTATTATCATGGAATAATGAATGATACAGGAATCGTTTTGCGTAAAGATGATCGATATGTTCCTCTGGCAGGAGCTGCAGGACTCGCAACCGAGCCAATGGTGATTGCAGGAAATCTCGGTGCAAATGGCTCTTCATTTGGCGCAACAGGTGCTGTGGGATCTAATCCAAATTGTCTTTCAAAGCATGAAGTTGATGGTAAATTCACGCGCTTCCCCGATAGTTCAAAAGAGTGGTCACAAGTAAAAGCCGCCCGCGGAAGATACTCTGATCTCTATGCAGATTATTGCAATGGCACTCTATATATTCTTAATGATTGGGTGCTTGGAAGCGAGGAACCCGATAAAGAAAATTGTTATAATCTCTTTGAATTGACTACAGGTGGCGGAACACAACATTGGGGAATATATGTCTATCATAATATTCGCAAAGGAATTCGTGTATTCCTGAATGGTAATGATGTTTCGAGTGATAATAGTATTGTCAAGGGAGGCAAATTTGGAATGGATGTTTCCGCTCGTGATCCAAAACCACATACCATCTATGAATTTGCAATCAAAGCGGATGAAGGAGCATGGAAGATGTTTTTCTGTGATCCGGGCCCATCCAGTTTCTGCGATAATGATATGCCAAATGTAGCAAGAGGGATTCAATCAATCAATACCGGATTTTCTCAAGTTGGTAGCAAGCAAATTTGCTTGAATAATTTCCAGAATTATGGACCCATGATAATTACTAATCCAATCAAGTCCACAATGCTTGATACTGCAGTATTTGTTCTCAGAACAAATGACAATACATCAGATTGGGGCGGATCCAAATATGAAGTGGACATATCTCTGAATGGTGCATTTGTAAAACCAATAGATGTGTTCGTCGTTCCTGACGAAACCATTGGAAAACAAGCAAAAATCATCACAAAAAGAATTTCAGATCGTTCAATCTATGCATTGATAGATGCTCCAAATGGGTTTGATAAAGATGGTGAATTGCTTCGTGTACGCTATGCTTCCAGAATCGGAATGCGCGATACCACCGAGGTAAGAGGGAAAGTGCAACTTCGAAATAGCAGTAGAGTTATGCGTACAGTTCCTGTACAAAACGGATATATTTTAAATGATGGTTATGTCATTAGCAATTCCAATGATTTCAGAGCAAATATTCTTCCATTCACCAAAAAGGAAGGCGATTATTTAATGATTTCATTCACATTGGATAATCCCGAGAATGTAAGCATTCGTATCTATGATGAAGTCGGAAGATCACTCAGGAACTTGTCGAAAAAAGGATATTCATTTGGAGAACACAGCGAACAGCTTCCACTAAGTGGTCTGCAAAGGGGCATGCTCTATGTCATGCTGACAACAGATGATGGAAAATCAGTCACAGTACCATTCTTGAATAAAGAGTAAACTCGGGGGAGTTCGTAATACAAGGGACATGTCACAAAGATGATATGTCCCTTTTTCTTATCTCCACACACTATCCTTACCATACATGCGTCAAAGCCCGCTCACTTGAGTAAAAAACAATGATTCATTTGGCTGTAAACATCGATCATGTTGCCACTGTGCGGAATGCTCGTGGCGGAATGCAACCCGATCCAATAGAAGCGGCAAGACAATCCATCCAAGCAGGTGCTGTGGGGATTGTATGTCATTTACGCGAAGATCGCAGACATATCCGAGATGCTGATGTATATGCTTTGCGAAGAGAACTCAATACCAAACTTGACCTCGAAATGGCCGCGCATGAAGAAATTATACGGATTGCCGAAGATGTGAAGCCTGAACTCGTGACCATCGTACCCGAAAAGCGTGAGGAATTGACAACCGAAGGTGGACTCAATATTGCCGCAGATCCTTTGAGATATGCCGAATTGGTTCAAAGAATGCATGCCCTTGGTATTGAAGTCAGCTTTTTCATCGAACCGGATTCAAAACAGATCGAAACCGCCCATAAAATTGGAGCCGATATCATTGAATTGCATACGGGGACTTATGCCCATGCAAAAGGTGCAGATGCTCAAAAAGCTCTTGAATCCTTGATTCTTGGTGGTTCAATCGCAGTGAATCATGGATTGAAAGTCACTGCAGGACATGGTCTCGACTATCATAATATCACTCCAATCAAAGCAATACCCGGTCTGGTGGAAGTCAGCATCGGTCATGCGCTCATCTCAAGAGCTCTTTTTACAGGTATTCCGCAGGCAGTGAAGGATATGATTGACATACTGTTATGAGTCGACTATGCAGTTATGTCATTGCATATTATTATTAACAAATGTTCAGTGGTACCCAATAATTATAGTCTAGCTTTGAATCATGTTTTCAAATACATGAAACTATCTATACCATCGCTTCGTTTTAGCCACATAATATATTCTTGCTGAACTGATATAAACAGAGTAAGTAAAGCAGAAGAAATCTTTTCCAATGACAAATCATAGTGTAACTATCATCACCATGCAATACATGATCCGCACCTTTCTCACGATACTTTTCATAACAAGTACATTTACTTCATCAGCATTTGCGATTGAACCTGAGCCAGCCGATATGGCATCGATCTCCGGTTATGTGGTTGACGCGGAATCCAAAGAACCGCTCATTCGCGTTATGGTGACGGTGAAAGACACCAAAAATGGTGCATATACTAATAAGCAGGGCTTTTTCACACTCCGTTCAATCAAACCCGGTAAAATTACATTGAAAATCTCCGGTATTGGTTATACAACCATGCTTCAGGAGTATACACTCAGCGAAGGCGAACAGAAGAAAGTAAATTTAAGACTCAAAAAAGGCGATGTTCTCGCTGATCAAGTACAAGTAGAAGCCGATCGCGAAGTTGAAAAGAGAGAGATTTCCATTTCTCGCGTGAATATTCCGATGGAACAACTCACACAATTACGCATTGGCGGCGAAGCAGATGTATTCAGAGCATTGCAATTCCTTCCCGGCGTATTGACTTCATCGCAAATCTCCAGCGGACTCTATGTGCGCGGCGGATCTCC
>DBCJ01000011.1:0-384 GCA_002293005.1 Ignavibacteria bacterium UBA961
CCAAGACATCGCACGCAAGATTCCGGTTTCCGACAATGTGATTAATTATGCCGTTTCACTTGTGCGCGCAACCAGACCACAAACATCAAATTCAAAAACCGTAAAAGATCTGCTGAGTTATGGCGCAGGTCCAAGAGCTTCACAATATCTCGTATTAGGCGCGAAAACAAGAGCCGCGATGCGGGGTGCATTCACACCTGAAATCGACGATATTCGTGCAGTAGCAGAACCTGTATTGCGACATCGCATTGTCACGAATTTCAGTGCGGAAGCCGACAATATCACACCATCCAATATCATTTCAATGCTCTTGAAAGAATTGTGATGACTCCTTCGGGGAGAATATTTTTTATATCCATTTCAATGTATTCGATGAAAGCATTT
>DBCJ01000011.1:531-2419 GCA_002293005.1 Ignavibacteria bacterium UBA961
GCAACCTATGATGGGGATCATCGCTATGATGACAAACTCACCGATTATTCAGAAATCGCAATAAAATCTCGATTTGATTCATTGCGTGTATTTCTGGAAAGAGCCAAAGACATAGACATCACAGAGGTGCATGGAGAAGATTCGCTTTCACTTCTTCTCTTCATTGATGAAATGAGCAGTTCTCTCGAAGCAGAACAATTCAATAATCATTATATGCCAATCACTCAGCAAGATGGCATTCACATAGAATTCCCGCAAATTATTGAGATACAACCATTCAACACTGTGGAAGATTATGACCGTTATGTGAACAGACTTAGCGGATTTTCCAAACAAGTTGATGATATCATTGAAAATATGCGAAAAGGAATGAAGGCAAAAATCGTATTGCCGAATTATGTCATTCATCAAATCATGGATCAAGTCTATCCATTTTTCATGGATGACACCGATAGTCTGCCTTTCATGAAACCCTTGCAGAATTTTCCGACTTCCTTCACCGATAAGCAGAAATCACGCATAAGAAGTAAAGTCAAATTCGCACTTGACTCATCAATTCAGCCCGCATATTCAAATTTGCATATGTTCTTGCTCTTTGAGTACATGGATAAATCACGCAGAGTGGATGGCATATACGCACTTCCAAAAGGCAAAGAGCGCTATGCATATATGATTCGCAAAGAAACAACGATGGATATGCAACCAGATTCTATCTATGCAATCGGCATGAGCGAAGTGAATCGCATAGAAGCGGAAATGCAGAACATCGTCAATGAACTCGGTTTTAAAGGAACAGCGGAAGAATTCAAAAAGCAATTAATCAAAGACCCCAAGAATTTCTATACAGACAAAAAACCCATGATGGATGAATATCGCAGGATTTTGTCAATAGTGGATTCCAAGCTTCCAATGCTATTTGGCAGACTCCCGAAGTCACCATATGATCTCAAAGAAATCGAAACTTATAGAGCTGCTTCAGCGCCACAGGCATATTATTATTCCGCACCGCTTGATCGCTCGCGTCCGGGATATTTTTATGTGAATACCTATGACTTACCCTCAAGACCAAAACATACAATGACCGCATTGGCATTGCATGAAGCTGTACCCGGACATCACTTGCAGATTGCGATTGCGCAAGAATTACCCGGATTGCCATGGTTTAGAAATCAAATCGGCATCAATGCATTTGTCGAAGGTTGGGCATTGTATTCCGAGAGTCTTGGACATGATATGGGATTATATCAAGATCCTCATCAACGATTTGGAGCATTGGCTTTTGAAATGTGGAGAGC
Source organism: Ignavibacteria bacterium UBA961 (assembly GCA_002293005.1). Lineage (GTDB taxonomy): Bacteria > Bacteroidota > Ignavibacteria > Kapaibacteriales > UBA961 > UBA961. Next base: position 1,827 of record DBCJ01000011.1, read on the forward strand.
ATGTCGATTGGTGATTGATGCCGGAATTCATACAGGAAAAATGACCAGAGAAGAAGGCGTGCAATTCATGATGAAACATACAGGCAATTCCGAATTGGATGCCCGCTCGGAAGTCGATCGCTATATCGTGTGGCCGGCGCAAGCACTCTCATATAAGCTTGGTCAAATGCATATACTCACACTGCGCAAAGAAATCGAAAAAAAACTCGGAAAGAAATTCTCACTCAAACAATTTCATGATGCAGTCTTGGCGCATGGCCCCCTGCCCCTGCATATATTGAGTGATCAAGTTAGAAAGACTCTTATTCATTGATATGACCATACATGTCTCCAACACCCAAACACAATGATGAATTGGCCGATCAAATCATTGAGATATTAAAAGCATCCGCCCCCGAGATGATGAAGCTCAATGATTTGGCAAAGGCACTCAATATCCGCTCAGACAGTAATGAATATGATGCATTGAGAATCAAACTCAATGATATGGATCAGCGGAAACAAATTTATAAATCAACAAGAAGACGCTTCGGACTTCGACCTCTCGGAGAAATCAGTGCCTTCACGGGCATTCTGCGTTTTCAATATAATCG
>DBCJ01000011.1:2436-2610 GCA_002293005.1 Ignavibacteria bacterium UBA961
GGAAGCGTGGAAACAGGATCCAAGGAATTCCCTGTTGTCTATGTGCGCGAACAAGAAATGCGCAATGCTCTGGATGGTGATCGCGTTCGTGTGAAATTGCTCGCACTCAAAAAAGGCAAAAAGCCCTATGGCACCATCACCGAAATTCTCCAGAGATCGGAAATGCCCATCAGC
>DBCJ01000117.1 GCA_002293005.1 Ignavibacteria bacterium UBA961
ATCAAAACCGACTTTGGATACTTCCAATACAGATTCAACAGCAGTTGCAGTTCATGATTCGGTTTTCACCCAATACAATTTGACGAATTATCTATTGGCAAGAATTCATGATCAATTGAATAATCAAGACTCTGCTTTACATTATTATACTATAGCCGCAAAATCAGCAAAATCAAGTGATTCCAATCGTGCGCAATATCTATTCAGTTATCAGAAAATGATACGTAAGAATCAACCCGAATTGGCGGATTCCATTCTGGAAATTCTTGCTTATGATTATGGGAAAACAGAATATGGACAAGAAGCTCGGATGCAAATGGGATTCACTGATGCAGTGGTGATTGACACACTTGGAGAATTGTATTCATCAGGCATTCGCTTCCGTAATATTTCAAATTATGTGCTAGCCGCCAGACAATTCAATCGAATAGCTGAAGAATATCGGGATTCCCCGCTTGCACCAAAAGCTCTCTATTCACTTGGTTGGATGTTTGAGAACACTCTCAAGCAACCCGATAGTGCTCTGTATTATTATCGTTTGCTCGTTGAGCGATATCCTCAATCAGAATATGCGAAAGATGTAAGAGCCGGAGTTGAAATTGCACTCGCTCATCAAAGTGGTTTATATGATGTAAGCACGGGAAAAATGATTGAAAGAAAACCTCTCATTGATACGACACAAATTCCTGCGGTTGATTCCACCGCTAAACCTGATGCACAAATTCAGCAAACAAATGATAATTCAAGAACTTTGTCGGACCCAAATGCGAATCAGCAAAAAGAACCTCTCAGACAGCGCAAACCAAATCAGAACAATCAATTGATCAATCCAAATCAGCCGATGCAATTACCCGTGAATGCTCCCCTTCCCGGCAATATGCAAATTTCACTACCCCAAGATGCGAGTCCTGCAGATTCCATGAAGATTGGTGATCCGCCTTAATCAATGCATTGCCATATACCGGATAATTCTCTTCCCTTCTCCTGATAATCAAGTCCATAACCAATGATGAATACAGGTGGTATCTCAAAACCAATAAACTCATTTGAAAGATCTATTGTATGTTGATCAGGTTTTGAGAAGAGAGAGACAGTAGTGCATGAAGCTATTTGCATTGTTTCCAACACTCTTTTCAATTCCTTGATTGTACGACCCGAATCAATGATGTCTTCAATGATGAGAATATGCTTTCCTGCATAATCTCCTGCGAATTCATTCACAGTAACCACACCCGAGGATATCGTACCACCCTTATAACTTGAAGCACGAATCATGTCGATGTGCATCGGTATACGCATATGTCTCACGAGATCAGCCGCAAAAATGAATGCACCTTTCAGTGTTATAAGCACCGTGATTTCATCCACTTCCGCAAAATGTTCATTCAGCGATTGAGCAATTTCATGAACTCTTTTTGCAATTGTATCGGGAGAAATGAATTCTTTGAACTGAAGATCATGAATGGTAATGATATCGGACATTATAACCTCGGAATTGACCATTCATATTACTGAATTCTCATCAGAATTCAAGGATATGCCGAATGCCGAACATGATTGTTGTTTGCACATCCTGCATTGAAAAGTCTTTTTGAGGTGTATATAATACCATCGGAGAGGCCGTAAGCGACCATTGATCGGATAGATCATAAGCCATCGAAAACCCTAGTGATGTCATTGCAATACCGGATATTGTCTGCAACTTTCCGGGTCTGAAAATCAACAATCTGCGAGTCGCTATGGTATATCTGGTACCAACGATGGATGCAATTGGTGAGAATCGAAAATCACCCCATTGAAACATTCCCATCAAAGTTAGTGCGAGATAGTTGACGGTCTCTGTTTCTGCCCCAAACATTCTATCATACGACAGATCAATCATGAATGAAGATGACATGGCAGTTGCATTGAGCGTGAACATATTTGGTATCCCGGCCACGGGATTTATCGAATCGGTCGGATAGCCAAATCTCGTGAATTGTGCGCCCAGATCGAGCCAATCGGATGCCGAATATTGATATCCGATTCTTGCATTCCAACCCTGCGGTCCCGGCTGATCTCCAACTCTTCTTGCAATATCAATTCCTGCCAAGAATCCACCTATATGTGAGGCTTCAGTCCCTATCGACATAATTCCCTGACTTCCACTCAGATTCACCCCATTCTGCACTTGCCTATTCCTAAGCAAGATTCCCGAACTGAGCGTCCAAGGTAGCGGCTCATCATATATATCAGCCAACCATGTTGTATCCTCTAGATCCAGTGAATCATTAAGCTTCAAATCCAGTGAATCATCAAGCATCAAATCCAGTGAATCATTAAGCATCAAATCCAGTGAATCATTAAGCATCAAATCCAGCGAATCATCTATGATTTCAATGTCGAACATATCATCGGGATCGCTCGGCAGATCTTGTGCATTGACAGATACAAACATGAAAACACTCCCCATCAGAACGATGAGGAGTGTGATCAGTCTTGATGAATGAGTCAAACTCATGGTTTGCCAGCTCTTTTCAATTCACGCAATTGACGACGACCATCGCGGATTGTCTCTTTACCTGCTTTGATTTGATCTTTGGCTGTGCGAACCTGATTTCTCATTTGTTGCATTTGAGCTTTGGCTTGCTCTTTGGTCAATTGACCTGATTTTACTTGCTCACGCAATTGGCGAGCTTGTTCTTTGGCATCTTTAACGACTGTGACGCCAGCTTTGACTTGTTCCTTACCGGCATTCATTCTTTCTCTAATTTGATCTTTGTCTTGTGCAATGGCAGAGAATGTGAATCCAAGGGCAAGAAATAATGCCATGATGAATGTACGCATGACCGAACTCCGAAATAATTATGTAACATGATTGAGATCTCTGTGCATTCAGACATTTCAATATGCATGAAGGTTTAATCAAGACTGATTTTTTTTATGAGATTTTTTGAAGTTAGAAAAACGTGAATCCTGGATTCAAGTCCCAGAGCCAAGAATGCGAGGATAATACCTGCAATCACATCCACCACATAATGATAGCGAAGATATACTGTTGAAAAAATCAAACTACAGCCCATTATCAAGAATACCCAACGCAGCTTTGATCTAAACCGAAAAGCCAGAATCATATTCATGAGTGTCATCATGGTATGTCCACTCGGCATGCAATTTCTATGCATTTGTAAAGCAGGTGCAATGGCCTTATCACGGAATCCATCACCTGTATCAATGATATTGCGTATGATGTCAGTTACCCAAAGTCCAGGTAAATCACTGAAAATAGAAGAATACTCATGAACCGAAAATCTAGGACCGATTGCAGGCATGAAAAAATATGCCAAATATGAGAGTAGGAAACCAAAAACGATGGTTCTCGTGACTCTTTCCGCTTCTTCATATAATCCACGCATATTCAATTCAATTGATTGTGCGAAGGCATGAAAATAGAAAAGCACATAAGCAATCTGCAAGAATTCTGTCAATGCCGGGAAGGCAAACTGTTGCAACCATTCTGTTGGATTCATCCCAAAGATTGCTTTGTCCCAAGCCACAAGAATGGGATCATAATCATGTGGATTCAATACACTGATATACACAAATACTTGCATGAACACCACATAGATGATCGGCAGATGATAGTACCTGTGAATATTCAAGAAGATTGTACCGGCTCGATACTTACCCAATGTTGCAATGCTGATTATGGTGATTGCGATGAATACATTCTGCAAAACCAAGACGCCGATATTTGGAATTTTAGTGATGAACAGCGCTTGTATCACAGTATAGATGACTAGCATGCCGAGAAAATACCAATCGGCACCAAGCAGGACATCGCGTAATTTGAATCGCATGAATGGTTGTGTATTCATCAGGGTATAATGCTTTCTGTTTTGGAAAAACATTTGGCCAAAGCCAAGAATTGTTCAGGCACCAATTCCTCTGCTCTTTTACTCATCAGAGATTGAATTTCAGGAGATAATTCAGCATGATGATTGGAGAGAAATTGACTCAGTGCATTTGAGAGAATCTTTCTTCTTTGTCCGAATGCCATACGCACTAATGGATGCACCAGCTTGTATTCCTGCATGGAGATGGACCTTTTCTTGAAATCGAATACTACAACCGCTGAATCAACCGAAGGTCTTGGAGTAAAACAACCCGATGGCACCTTGAGTGCTATACGTGGCTCTGAAACAAATCGTGCCGCTATACTCAGAATGCCATATTCTTTTGTGCGAGGCTTTGCGCAAATGCGTTCAGCAACTTCTTTTTGCATCATGATGACGGCTCTTTCCAATACATCGGATTGCTCGAAGAGGCGGAACAGAATATCTGAAGTAATATAATACGGAATATTACCGGCCACTTTCAAAGTAGGAATTTCCAATCCTTGTTCATTTCTCATGAAGCGATTGGCATATTCACGAAGGTTGAATTTCAAGAAATCTCCATGTTCCACACTGAATTGCTTATTTGAATCAAATAACTCATGCAGAGTTTCAATTGCTCTTTCATCCAATTCAATGGCATGAACCATCGCCTGAGATTTCAACAAGAATCCTGTTAGATCACCGCAACCAGGACCAATTTCAAGTATTGTATCCCCTTCTTGTGCATCCATCAACATTGCGATTTGCGATGCTTTATTTTTATCTGTCAGAAAGTTCTGTCCAAGCGATCTTTTAGCTTGAATCCGACCCGACTGATGTTTTTGCTCTTGAAATTTCATAATGCTGTGCCGGATTTGATATCATCGCCGAGATTGTTTTTCAGTAAGGACTGATATCCGGCTTTCAATTCTTGCACTATCTTCTCCATGGATGATGAGATCACTTTGGCATCGCTAATGGTGGACATGAAATTCGTATCACCATTCCAGCGTGGTACGATGTGAACATGCAGATGTCCCGGAACACCTGCTCCACCTGCTTCGCCAAGATTCATGCCGATATTGAATCCATGCGGAGAATACACAGCATTAAGAACAGATTGCAATGTGCGAGTCATGAGCATGAGATCGAGATATTCTTCATCGGTCAATAATATGGTATCAGGACAATGTCTTTTCGGGGAAAGCAAAATATGTCCGGCATTATATGGATATCGATTCATGATCACGATTGTATATTCAGATTCTGCTATCACAAGTGGATCATTGGATTCAGGCATGGAAGCAGAACACAAGAAACAATCATGATTCTTTTCTTCATCGCCAAATGAATCAATATAGGTGGAGCGCCAGGGAGACCATAACTGTTTCATCATAAACCTCTCCAAGATTTCACTGCCGTACATTGTCTGCCAAATGCATTTTTGATGATGATTGAAGATTCAAATGCAGAACTAATCTCAATTGACTTTGGAATTTCAATTGCACATCGTTTAACAAGTCCGGAGGATGTGGAAACAAGTGCAATATCTTTCGGAGAAATCTGCTCAGTGAATGACTTGCCATTTTGCTTGAATTCAATGTTCACGGAGCAACCATCCTTTGGTAAATAATCGGTGTATTCAAGAATCAAAAGTAGTTGATCTGAGTCAGGATTCCTGAAGAATTCAGCACCTTTGAATTCAGGCTGATCTTCAAGTGACAATTTTTGGATTTCACTGCTATTTTTTAAGTGTTCTTCATGCACGGAAGACAATTTGATTGTTTGTGATATTCTTTGTCTTCCCGGCTGAGAACGAAACCAAGGCAATTCATTGATGGTCTGACTGCTCGCACTCACCACTCCATCTCCCCCTTCGAAGAGAGACTCCACGCCCATTCCGAGCAATCCCATGATGCGTCTGAATAATTCTTTAGCTCCTGATTTATTCAATACCGACAATTCTTTCATGATATCAACATCACCGATCACGCTGATATATTCCACATCAAGAGGATGTTCACGATTACCGGATTTTTCAATGAACCAACCTCCGTCTTGGGCACGGCGAAGATCGCGAACTGCCGGAGAATCAAAAGGGACATCATCTTCGGCTTTGCGAATCAATTCAGAAGCTTGTTCTACGATGGGTTTGAGAAAACTTTCCTTTCCATCCTGCAAAGATTTATTGACAGCGGTTTTCCAATTGTACACCTTGGCAAAAGCCGAACCTTGATGTGGGGAGCCGATGGTGATGAGTCTTTGCACATGATGATCTTTGACATGCTTCGTGAGATAATGTCTGCCGGTCAATCCGCCCATGCTATATCCAATGAGAATCACTTTTTCGGCTCCTGTTTTCTCCCTCACAAATGCAATGCATTGCTCCAATTCTTTGGTCCATCCTTCAACTGAATCGGTGGGATTACTGAATTGTACAGTGAAAAAATCCATGGTTGAAGAAGCACCTTTTTGATCAAGATAGATTCCCTTTTTTGAAGGTTTCAAAATTCCGGCATGTTTCAAACCAAGATCTTTCTCATAGAATTTTATTGCATGTTTATCCCATACACTCGCCTTCTGTCCCAAACCATGTAATAAAACTATTGGATATGGTATTTGAAGAAATTTCGATGGCTTCGCTTCCACAAATACCGGTATATATTCCGGAATAGTGAGTTTTGTGCTTGCACATCCCCCGAGAAAGAGCATGAGAAATATAAAGATGATTGACTGCATTGATGGAAAGTCCTCAATCGAAATGAATTCAAGTGTCCAAATTTACCATTTCACCATGATACATTGAGTATCATGAGAATTCATCTTTCTGATGTATATTCGCGGAAGTGAACTTCAATACATGATTTTGGAAGAGGGTACATTCAGCAAGCAAACCACATATAGCATATTCAAAGGCAAAGATCCTCATGATGATGATCAAGCAGACATGCAGGAACATTCACCGTCTTTGGCAAATCGCGTTCTTGTGCTTAATCAAAGTTATGAGCCAATAAGTGTTTGCAGTGCCAAAAAGGCATTTTTGCTGATTTTTCTGCTCAAGGCAGATCTTGTGGCTGAAAGAGAAGACAGAGTCTTGCGTTCAGTTAATGCAACTTATCCTTATCCAAGCGTCATACGCCTCTCTTCTTATATCCGCGTAAAGTTCAAGAATGTCGAATTATCCAGAAGAAATATACTTCGCAGAGATAATAATCAATGTCAATATTGCGGAAAAACAACAACTCCTCTCACATTGGATCATATCATTCCTCGCTCTCGCGGTGGGATGGATACTTGGGACAATCTCGTTGCGGCCTGCATTCGATGTAATAATCGAAAAGGGAATCAAACTCCCGAAGAAGCAGGCATGAAACTTGCAAAGCAACCTCGCAAACCACATCATGTCATTTTTCTCAAAAATTTCATGGGCAAGGTTGATGAGGCATGGAAACCGTATCTTTTCCTTGATTGATTCCTGTTAATACCTGAAAAATGCTAATTTCTCTCTATGTTTTGAGACTCCATTTCGGTCCATTTCTTTTTGGGACTTTGACCGTGATGTTTCTTTTTCTGCTTCAATTCTTGATGAATAATCTTGACAAATTGATCGGAAAAGGACTCGATAATGCCATTATTCTGCAAGTGATCATGCTGAGTTTATCTTGGATGATCGTGCTTGCCATTCCAATGGGCGTGCTCTTCTCCACTTTGATGGCTTTCGGAAGCATGTCCGGCGCACATGAGACTACTATCATCAAATCAGGTGGCAGAAGTTTATATCGCATGATGTTTCCACTCATCATCATCGGTGCAGGATTATTCTATGGGGTCTATTGGTTCAATGATTCAATTCTACCAGAATCGAATCATCGCTTTAAGATACTTATGCAGGATATACAAAGAAAGAAGCCGACTTTTGCGATTGAGTCAGGTCGATTTGTTTCTCAATTGGAAGGATATACCATCCTCGCAAGAAAGGTTGATACGCTCAGTGGGGCATTATATGGGGTTACGATTTATGACAATGGCTATACAAATAGAACAAATGTATTGTCTGCCGATACAGGATCTATCAAATTCTCTTCTGATTATTCCAGAGTTATTGTCACGCTTCGCAATGGTGAAGTGCATCAATTACAAAAGCAAAAGCGCACAGATTTTCGCATGATGCGATTTTCCAAACATGTGATTTCCATTGCTGCTCGTGATTTTCTCTTTCAGCAATCTGATGTGAATCCGGGTTCTAGAGGCGATCGCGAGATGTCGATTGCGGACATGAGATCCATCGTTCAAGAAACAGATATTTCTCTGAATGTCACCCAAAAGAGAATAGACACTTTATTGAATGAGCATTATGGTGAAGTGGTTCAGGCAAGATTGCCGGGTGATTCAGCTGATGCGACCATGACACCGATTCGTGAGAGAGTATTGACAGAACAAGAGATCCATAAGCGAGTGCTCAATAGATTATCGGTATTGCGTTCACCATTGGAATCTGATTTGTTTCAGGCGAATGAACAGCAAAAAAAGAAAAAGGCATATTTGGTTGAGATTTATAAAAAATACTCCATACCTGCTGCTTGTCTTGTATTTGTATTCATTGGATGTCCACTAGGTGTACTAAGCAAGCGAGGTAATTTCGGTATTAGTGCTGCTATCAGTCTTCTCTTTTATGTGGTCTTTTGGGCTTGTCTGATTGGCGGAGAAAAATTGGCCGACAGAGATTTGATTTCAGCCGAGATAGGCGGATGGTTCGGCATATATGTGACGGGAGCCATCGGACTGGCATTGACATTCATCGTGAACAATGAATTATCCGTCAAGGATCTTTGGCAGAAAATCAGAAGAGCTTGATTCTATTCTTCGGGTCGGATGTCTTTTATGGACAATTGGGGTGCATTCGATCCATTATGGGTATTCTCTTCCAAATTGAAGCAAATGGAAAAGGGTTTGCCATTCGTGCAGTATTTGAGTTTGTGAGCGAGATTGAATCCAATTGCATCAATGACAAAATTGGATTGCATCGTGCGTAATTTCAAATGATTCCCGCCGATGATTTTCACGCCATTTGCTGAACGAACATTTTGGGCATAAAACATTGGTTTGGAATTCCCATAGCCAAATGGAGCAAATCTTCGCAAAACTTCCAAGAATCTGGGCGAGAGCTCGCTAAGTTGCAATTCTGAATCTACTACAATCTCAGGAATAAGCATTTCAGGAGTGATCTCACGATGAGCGATTTCATCGATGGATTCGCGCAATTGAAGAATATCCTTCTCGCGTAAAGTCACGCCTGCTGCATGTTTATGTCCACCAAATTCCAAAAGCAAATGCTCGCATTCTTTCAAAGCATTATGAATATCGAAATTACGAATGCTTCTTGCGGAACCTTTCGCATGTTTGTCCAAAGAGGTAAGTAGAATCGTTGGAAGATGGAAGCGTTCCACGAGGCGTGATGCCACGATTCCAATGACACCGGCATGCCAGCCCGGTTTATACACGACTAGTGATCTACGCTCTTTTTCTTTCAATAATCTTTCAGCTTCTTTGCTGGCTTGATCGAATGTGAATTCATCGAGTTGACGGCGACGTCGATTGTCGCTTTCAAGAACTTGTGCAATTGAAAATGCAGTGTATTCATCATCCGCAATCATCATGTCAACAGCTCTTCCGGCATCACCTAATCTTCCTGCTGCATTGATTCTCGGAGCAATTCCAAAGATGACATTTGAAGTGGTCAAACTTCCGGCACGCATGTCAGCGCAGTCGAGCAAACCTTGAAAACCGGGTCTTGTATTATTATTCAATCGTTCAAGACCATAATGGACGAGAACTCGATTTTCACCGGTCAATGCCACAATATCTGCGGCTGAAGATATAGCTACAAAATCCAAATAGGAAAATGGCAAATCGGGTTTATTGAGTGCGGAACAAACTCCTTGCACCAATTTGAATGCTACACCACAGGCGGATAAATGCTTGAAAGGATAAGTACAATCAGGTTTGAGAGGATCAAGAATTGCATATGCATCAGGCAATGCTTCAGCAGGTTCATGATGGTCACAGATGATGGTATCTATACCAAGGGAATTTGCATAATCGACAGGTTCAACTGAAGTGATTCCACAATCAACGGCGATGATGAGTGTAGCCCCGGCTTCTCTGGCTTTTAGAATACTTTGATGTGATAAACCATATCCTTCCCCTTGTCTGTCCGGCACAAAATACTGCACATCTCCCCCTATCTCTCTCAAGAAGAGGAGCATCATTGCTGTACTTGCGGTTCCATCAACATCATAATCGCCATGTACCCAAATGGTTTCTCCATTTGCAATGGCTTTGCATACACGCTCCGTTGCCTTGTCCATGCCATCCATCAAAAAGGGGTCATGGATTTCTTCAAGTACGGGAGTGAGAAATCGTTCAGCTTCAATATGATCTACAAGACCTCTGGTCGTTAAGACCTTTGCGAGACTTATCGGTACATTGAGCGTGTCAGCGAGTGTTTTAGCGGAACCATCATCAGCATGTTCTCTGATAATCCAACGATATTCCAAAAAAAAGTAACTATTGTTTAGAAAAACTGAGGCCAAAATACATAAATTCCCCAATGTTGCAAGAAATATTGTGTAAATAAATTGACAGATTTGTGCAAACAACCTGACACTTTTCAAATCCATTACATGAAGAAAAAACGAGTCGATACCGGAAAGAAGGCGAAAATCAAGCAAAGAAAGTCATATTCTCAGGAAGATACTTGGCTTGAGGAATTTGATGTTCGTTCTTCAACCGGAAATGTACAATCAAAAAAAGAAGAGACTCGTACCATGATAAAATTGGGCGAGGCACCCAAGGAAATGGATTTACACTTTGGGCGGGTAATGGCGGTTGGTGGTAGAACTTGGTATGTGCAGTCTGATGAAGAGGTTATAGAATGTTTGCCTGCCGGAACTGTATATGCATTACATGAAGATACTTCCCTTTTGGCAGTTGGTGATATGGTTGGTTTTGAGCGCATTGATGATGGCACGGGTATAGTGAAGGGAAGTATTATTCAAGTTGAGAAGCGCTTTTCACATTTATCAAGAAAAGGCATTGGGAAATATGCCGGTGAGCAAGTGATCATTAGCAATGTTGATGGTATTTTGATTGTGATGTCTGCAGCTGATCCATTTTACAATAAGCGATTATTGGACAGATATCTGATTGCGGCAGAGCTTGGGAAACTCACACCTTCGATTTGCATCAATAAAATTGAATTGATGGATAAAGATTTGATTGCCGAAGATTTGGCGGTGTATTCGGATACACTTAAGATTCCTGTTTATTTCACTAGCGTAGCCGAAGGAATTGGCATTGAAGAATTGGCAGCGGGTTTGAATAATCATTCAACTGTATTGTCGGGTCCATCAGGAGTTGGGAAATCATCACTTATCAATGCAATATCGGGTGAAGAATTGCAAAGAACGGGCGAAGTAAGTGAGCGCACTTGGAAGGGTAAGCATATTACTTCATCAGCTCGCATGTTTGCTTTGCCCGGAGGTGGATTTATTGCAGATACACCCGGACTTCGTGAATTGGGTTTATGGGATATTCATCCGGATGACACTGCATTTTACTTTCATGATTTCGATGCATTTTTTCCGAAGTGCAAATTCACATCCTGCACACATAGGCATGAACCGGATTGTGCCGTAAAGAAAGCCGTTGAAGAAGAATTGATCGATCCGGAACGCTATGTCAGTTATCTGCAGATCGTTGAGAGCTTGGAAGAATAGTCCTCTCATTTTCGTAATTTTACAATCCAAACCACGGAGAAGTGCGAGAGTGGTTGAATCGGACGGTCTCGAAAACCGTTATAGGAGCAATCCTATCGAGGGTTCGAATCCCTCCTTCTCCGCAACCCAGATAGAGACTGGATACATGTGACCGATGATTACAATAGGTAATTATCGGTTTTTTTGTTGGTCTTGGTAGTGTTGGGTAGGTATAATTCTTTTACTAACTGTATTGTATTCTATGTAGTTATAGTAATATCAGTAGGATACCGACCTCATCACATCAACTCAGTCTCATCATCACAGTTCACATTCAACACAGTCTCATTCATCCGTATTGAAAGGGGTAAAACAATGAAAAAGGGTGATTACAGTATCTAATTCGTAACCTTTTGGTCACTTTTTGAAATAGGTTACGAATTTCCCTACAAGTGAGTATTTAGATAGTTGGATATTCGTATTTGGGGGGAAATGAGGTGATACTGAACACTTTTGGTGTCTTTTACCGAAACCTTTTAGGTGATGAATTGAACTCGAAAATGACCGTGCCCTTTGTTTTATACATAAACAAAGTCAAGATAGATAAGGAAATATCAAGATAACACTATCAACAATGCCTCTATATTTCCAATTGCATTGTATTTTCGACCACAATGAAAAATTCCAAACCATTACTTAGTAGTTAACTTTAACGAACTAATTTGTTTATCCTTTAGCTCACACTTATACTCCGGTATCATCATGCTTCGAAATATATTTCACTATTTGACAGTGCTCTTGTTTAGCACTTCCCTATTATTTGTCGGATGTTCTGATCATCCAGCAAATTCCATACATGATGATCATGGCTCCATTCAAGTTTCTATAATTCATGTATTTGATTCTGCACCTTTCATTTTCGACAAAGCTTATTCACTCCCAAATGGTGAATCGGTGAAAGGAACAATGTTGAAGTATTATGTTAGCAATATCTCGTTTGAAAAAGCAGATGGTTCAAGTTATGTCATTCCTCAAGATGAATCTTACTTTCTAGTTGATGAATCAATTGAAAGTACAAAGAAGTTAACATTGGACCATATTCCATCTGGTACATATACCGCAATCCGATTTACCATTGGAGTTGATTCACTTCGTTCGACCATGGGACTTGACAAAAGAAAAGGCATTCTTGATATCGGTGCTGCGGCACAAGATATGTACTGGTCATGGAATTCAGGT
>DBCJ01000024.1:0-5234 GCA_002293005.1 Ignavibacteria bacterium UBA961
CATAAGGGCTTGCACGGATTGCTGGGCTTCCAATAAGGCTTGTTTGGGACTTAAATGGCCATAAATTGCTTGAGAAATAGCCAATTCATAGGCAGCTTCTATGTCCAACCATTTGGGATGAACTGCTGAAAGTCTGGACCTTTTCAATTGCTCTATGAAGATTGGAAAACCCTGAATTTGCGCAAAAAATGGGTCTTTTTGAGCCAAAGTATCAGCCGGTATGCCGGCAGTGATGCTCAATTTGCACAATCGTAGGGTTTGATTCCCTGCTGTGAGAAATTGTATCAGCTTGAGTGCAAGCGCTCTTTTTTGGGATTTTGCGCTGATAGCCAGATAATCTCCTCCCGTGAATGATAAACCTGTTTCAGCTTTCATTCCAGGCACCAAAGCAAGTCCAAATCGCATATCAGGTTGCTCTTTTGGTATTTTTTCGAGTAGCCAAGGACCACTGATCCAAAAGCCGATTCTTCCCTGAATGAACATTTTGTCCAATTGCTTTGCGGATTCAATGATGCCATTGGGTACCAAATCCACATATGCTTCCAATGCTTCGATGTTTCGGGAATCATCCAAAGTGGGTTTTCCACTCGAATTCAAAATATCTCCGCCATTGCTCCACATGATGGGAAGCATGCGCTTATATACTTGATGAAGATCTTGACTGACAATCCCAATTCCATAGATTCCATCTCCACCCTTTGCTTTGATTTTGGAAGACTGCTCCAATAATTCCTGCATTGTACGAGGATATGGGATATCTGCAATCCCCGCCTTTGCACGCAAATCTTCATTCACAAACATGATGCGTGTGCTAAGTACCCATGGAACGGCATACATCGAGCCATTCCATTTGGTAGGGTCAAGTGATACTACAGGAAATCTCTCGACTTGAATTTCAGATGAAGTTAGAGGCGAAAGAACCCCTGCCTCGGAGAATTGAGCAACCCAATCAGAACCAAGTTCAATCACATCAGGCTCTGTTCCTGAATTGAATGCTGAAATCAATTTTGTCTTGCCATCAGACCAATTAAGTCCGATCAACTCAACTTGAATTCCCTCTTTCTTTGAAAATTCCTGCAATAAAGCTTCCAATTCCTTTTGATGTGCAGGTGAATTCAAGAAACAACCGAAGCGAAGTGTATCATCGTTTCGATGCTCAGAATCAGTGCATCCCCAAAAGAATATGATGCAAAATATCACTAGAAAAATCTTCATATCATGCCAATTGTATGCCATATACAGATGATACTTTTCCATAAGCATAGCGTACGAATTCTTCTTCAGACAATGGGTTGCCGGTCACCAATTTTATGATCTCACCCGGTGTTTCTGTTTTGCCATAAGAGTGAATATTTTTTCTCAGCCAATTCAAAATACCTGAGAATTCTCCATTGGCAATATCGGAATGAACATTCGGCATCACTTCCTGAATCTTTTTCCATTCCATGGCTGCATAGAGTTTGCCAAGGGTATAACTTGGAAAATATCCGAAACCACCGAATGACCAATGCACATCCTGCAAACAACCAAGTGCATCATTAGAAGGAACTACACCCAAATACTCTTTCATCTTTGCATTCCATGCTTCGGGAATGTCTTTTGTAGCAAGAGTACCATTGATCAAATCTCTTTCAATTTCAAATCGCAGAATGATGTGCATATTATAGGTGATTTCATCTGCTTCAACGCGAATGAGTGATGGCATCACGGTATTGACTGCATGATACATGTCACGAGCACTCAGCCCTTTGGCTTGTTCAGGGAAATATTTTGCAAAATGCGGCAATGCAAATTCCCAGAATTCTTCAGTTCTCGTGATGATTGTTTCCCAAAGTAATGACTGTGATTCATGCATTCCAATGGATGCACCTTCCGCAGCAAATGTTCGAGCATACTCAATTGGAAAACCTTGCTCATAGAGTCCATGACCTGTCTCATGAATCACCCCATATAAGCAAGAAGACAAATCTTGTTCATTGATTCTAGTCGTCAAGCGAACATCATGCTGAGTGAATGAAGTACAAAATGGATGCGCGGTGAGGTCCATTCTTCCATATGAAAAATCAAAACCCATTTTTTCTGCAATGAATTTTGAAAATGCCATTTGTGCATCACCGGGAAAATGTTGTCTCATCGGTGCATCATTCACGGTATGCTTTACGGGTTCGATGGCATGTACAATCGTGGAAGTCGCATCGCGTAATTTGTCGAAGACCGGATTCAAATGAGCAACAGTTGCACCCGGTTCAAAGATGTCCAATAATGCATCATATCGATTATCGGCATATCCTCGACATTCCGCCTCTTCCCTTTTCAAAGTCAATAATTCATCGAGTATCGGAGCAAAAATTGAGAAGTCTTTTTTTGATCTGGCTTCTTTCCAAATGTCTTGACCCAATGCCTGCGCCTTCGACACTTTTTTCACCAAATCCTCGGGTAATTTCACGGCCTTTTCATGCTCTTCCACAAATAAGCGCATGAGTGGATTTTGACTCGTGGCATTGCCGTCTTTCAATTTGAGAACAAGATCTTTTGCATTCTCACCGGTGAGCATTTGATGCATGAGTGTGCTGAGGGTCGAAATTTGTTCAGCACGCATCATCGATGCACCATGAGGCATATATGTTTCCTGATCCCAATTCAAAACAGCGGTTGCGGCACCGATGTCGCTGATTGTATTCATCAAGGAAATTGTTTGTTTTTCCAATACTTCAGTATTCATCATTGACTCCGAATGTAAAATCGACATTATGCCGATGTATAAGAGAGGAGATGGGACAACCAAGAATTACCAAGTTTTTCAAGCACTGAATTTTGTCGCAAACGACTCTTCAAATGTGCAAAATCCACTTTATCTAATTCTTGATCTTGATTGAAACATGAAAACACAGGCGTGATTTCTTTTCCTGTTTCGGGATCGACATGTTTTTGCAGACATTGCGCGCAGATTTCTTTCATCATGCACTGCATCGGCGAATTGATGGAACCGATTGCGATATGCTCTCCCAAAAATGGTTGCAATACGCCTTTTCTTGCTTCTCGCACTGCATTCATCATTCCATCACTACCGATGGCAATGATTCTCGAAACAGCATTCATTGGAATGACTTGTTCACCGGCTCTGCCTTCAGCATAAGCAAGCATTGCTTGAATGATATTCCCTCTGAAATGCACATCCTGAGGTCTTCTCGGCTCAATCTCCACACCCGTATCGGTACACCATACAATTTTGTCGGTGGAAGATTCAATTTCATCCATTTTAAAGACATCTTCGCCTTGCTTATAACCGGCGAAATACATCACATTACAGCCTTGCTTCTTGAGTGCTTTTGAAATTGAAAATAACACTGCATTTCCAAGTCCACCACCCGCAAGCAAGACAGTTTCACCAAATGGAATTTCCGTTGGAGCACCGGTTGGACCCATCACGACGAGTCTTTGTCCGGGCTTCACATATTGCACAAGGCGTGAAGAAGCACCTATCTCCAATACTATCATGGAAAGAAGTCCTTTCTCCACATCTGTCCAAGCGCCGGTCATCGCCAATGCTTCCATGGACATTCGTTTCCCGTCAATGATGATGGGATCGGTGTCATAATTCTGCATGCGATAAAACTCACCGGGTCGAAAATTTCTCGCGGCCGCTGGTGCATGCACAATGATTTCTGTGATGGTTGATGTCAATTTCTCAACATGAACCACGGTAGGTTTGAACTCCTCATCCAATCGCTCGAAAAACTCATCAAGTTCGGATTGATTTGCTTCATATCCTGCTTGCTCTGCTTTTTTGATGTCTTCTTGGAATAAGGATGCAATATGTGCATATCCATTTTTCGCACTTGCCATTGCTTTTACGACGCTACCTGCATAATACGGGTGGCCATCTCCAAAAAAGGAAACGAGTTTCCCTTCTTGTTCATATGATGTAAAAAATGCTTGCGAAAAATCATACAATTCAGGTGTGATTTTCATCTTCTCACTCATTGATGATCAACATTGCATCACCATAAGCGAAGAGTCGATAATCACTCTTTATTGCTCTCTTATATGCCTTGAACAATAGTTCTTTTCCGGCAAATGCGGCAGACAATAAGATGGAAGGTGTTGCAGGTGGATGAAAATTCGTGATGAAACGATTCGCGATTTTGAACTCATAAGGAGGATAAATGAATTTATCGGTCCATCCCTTATTTGGCTTTACGGCACCGGTTGTCAATACGCTGGCTTCCAATGCACGAGCAACGCTACAACCAACGGCATAGACATTTTTCTTGGACTTGAGCGATTTATTGATGGTATCAGCATTATCCTTCGTGATTTCAAAATATTCGGAATACATACGATGCTTGGTGAGATCTTCCACTTCGATATTCTCGAAAATTCCTTGTCCGATATTCAAACTCACTGTTGCAATGCGAACACCTTTTGCTTCCAATTCTTTGAGCATCTTCTGTGTGAAATGCAAACCTGCTGTCGGAGGTGCAATTGAAGCGGTCTTATTGGGATTTGCAAATACGCACTGATATGTCTCTTTATCATGCTCTGTCGGATCACGCTTGATATATGCAGGCAATGGCATTTCACCAATACGCTCTATAACCTTGAATAGATCACCATCATAACTGAAACGAACAGTTCTTCCGCGATTTGTGGTATTGTCCACCACTTCGCAATAGAATTTATTATTGTCAAAATAGATCTTGTTACCAATGCGGACTTTTCTTGCCGGCTCAACAAGTACATCCCAAATGCGCTCTTGTGCTTTCAATTCGCGAAGCAACATCACTTCAATTTTTGCATTGGTTTTTTCTTTCTTCCCAAATACGCGAGCAGGAAAAACTCTCGTCTCATTCACGACAATGCAATCACCCTTCTGGAAATAATCCATGATGTCTCTGAATGTTTTGTCTTCCATCTCTCCGGTGGCTTTATTCAAAACCATCATTTTGGCAGAATCTCTCGGATCTGCAGGAAATTTTGCAATATTCGATTTTGGGGCGATATACCTGAATTCTGATAATTTCATGTGCGGTACAATTCTATAATGAGACAAGTGGAAAACATGTGGATAACTCTGTAATAGCTTGACAATTCTTTGAATTGAAGAGTCTTACAGAAAAGCTTCCTGATCATATTCATGAATCAGAGCCGTAAATATACAGTTTCAAGAGGGGGGTTGTCAATATATTTTTTCCTTTTTGACTGCGGAAAACGGATAAAAACAATGAAATTTG
>DBCJ01000024.1:5309-10665 GCA_002293005.1 Ignavibacteria bacterium UBA961
ACTATAAACCTGCGGGAGATCAGCCCGATGCAATTCGACAATTGTCGGAGGGTATAGTTCGTGGAGACACATTTCAGACATTGCTCGGGGTTACGGGATCCGGTAAAACATTCACGATTTCTAATGTCATCGCTGAATGCAAAAGACCCGCATTGATCATCTCTCCGAATAAAACTCTTGCAGCTCAGCTCTATGGTGAATTCAAACAGTTTTTTCCCAATAATCATGTTGAATTCTTCATCAGCTATTATGACTATTATCAGCCGGAAGCCTATATCCCCACAACAGACACATTTATCGAAAAAGATTTTGCCATCAATGATGAAATTGATCGACTTCGACTTCGCGCCACGAGCGCCTTGGTGGAAGGCAAACGGGATGTCATCATCATTGCATCGGTGAGTTGCATCTATGGCATTGGTGACAAGGAATCATTTGCTTCGATGGTATTTCATTTATTTGAAGGTCAGGAAATAGATCGCAAGAAGCTCATCTATAGACTCACCGATTTATTCTATTCAAGAAATGATTTTGAATGGACCCGCGGTACATTTCGCGTTCGTGGTGATGTCATCGATGTCATGCCCGCACAGGAAGATGAAAAAGGTATTCGCATCGAAATGTTCGGTGATACAATCGAAAAACTCAGCATCATTTCGAGAGTAGAAGGTCAATTGCTTGGTAGAATCGATTCAGTCACACTCTACCCTGCCAGACAATTCGTCACACCTCAAAATGAATTGATTCGAGCAATGGCGGATATCAAAAATGAATTGAGTGATCAATTGATTGCATTACGAAAGGAAGATAAATTACTTGAGGCACAAAGACTTGAACAACGCACGCTCTATGATCTGGAAATGATGAAGGAAGTGGGTTATTGCTCAGGAATTGAGAATTATTCCATGCATTTGACCGGAAGGCAACCCGGTGAAAGACCCCAATGTTTATTTGACTATTTTCCGGAAGACTATCTGCTCATCATTGATGAAAGTCATGTGACGCTTCCTCAACTCCGCGCAATGCACAATGGTGATAGAAAGCGTAAAACCACATTGGTTGAACATGGGTTCAGACTCCCATCAGCATTAGAGAATAGACCGCTCAGATTTGAAGAAGTAGAAGGTCTGATCAATCAAGCAATTTTCGTGAGTGCCACACCGGCTGATTATGAATTGGAAAAATGTGAAGGCGTGATTGTGGAACAAGTGATTCGTCCAACAGGACTTCTTGATCCCGCCATGGATATCAGACCTGTTCGCACACAAATCGATGATCTGCTTTATGAAATTCGCTTGCGCATTCCCAAAAAAGAGCGCGTGCTCGTAACCACGCTTACAAAACGCATGGCCGAGGATTTATCTGAATATCTTACGAATCTGGGCATCAAGGTCGCATATATTCATTCAGAAATCGACGCACTCGAACGCGTGGAAATTCTTCGTAATCTCAGACTCGGTGAATTTGATGTATTGGTGGGCGTGAATCTACTTCGAGAGGGTCTCGATATGCCCGAAGTATCGCTGGTTGCAATTCTCGATGCGGATAAGGAAGGTTTTCTGCGAAGCGAAAGATCACTCCTTCAAATCGCCGGAAGAACAGCCCGAAATTCAGAGGGTTTGGTGATTTTATATGCGGATAGAATCACAAGATCCATGCAGGCAGTGCTTGATGAAACCAATCGAAGGAGAGAAAAACAAATTGCTTATAACACTGAACATGGAATCAATCCGACCACTGTCTATAAATCGCTGGAAGAAATTTTGCAATCAACTTCCGTTGCTGATATTCAGGCAAATAAAGTAAAGAAACGCAGCGAACTTGAACAAGCAAGAGTTCGGAGATCCGCCGAACCAATGATGAAATATCTCACCGATGATCAAAGAAAAGACCTCATTGATCAACTATATGAAGAAATGAAAAAAGCTGCTCGAGAACTTGATTTCGAGAGAGCGGCGGAACTAAGAGATGAGATCGAACGGTTAAGAGCCCTTTCATAATGGAGACTTTCAATGAGTATTTTCCTCATAACAGGCGCATCATCAGGAATTGGTGCGGAATTAGCAAAGATTGCTGCACAAGCTGGACATTCCGTTGCAATCTGCGCAAGAAGACTTGACAAATTACAAGCAGTTCAACAAGAAATTATTTCCGCCGGTGGCAATTGCCTTGCAATGCAAGTGGATGTGAGCATTCCTGAACAAGCACAAGCATGCGTTCAACAAACCATCAATCATTTTGGTGGTATCGATATTCTCATTAATAATGCAGGTCGTGGGAATCTCGCCTCGGTGGAAGATACCACGCCAGAACAATTGCAAAGCATATTCGGAGTGAATGTATTCTCACTTTGGTATATGTCAGCTTCCGCATTAAAACACATGAAATCGAAAGGGTCCGGACATATCATCAATATTGCAAGCGTTGCAGGAACGATGGGATTTCCATTCAATAGTGCCTATGTTTCTGCCAAACATGCCGTGATGGGCTTTACCGCCTCCCTTCGAGCAGAACTCGCCGGTTCGAATATCCATGCAACTGCGGTTTGCCCGGATGGAGTGATCACTGAATGGGGCGCCGTGACAGAAGGCGGTCCTATTGGTAATCTCTTCATGGCAGGAATCAGAGAATCACGCGGGATTGCCAAAGAACACGGAATAGGACTCGCTCCACTTGTTCCCATGCTGAGTGCCAAGGATGCGGCACAAATCATCTATGATGCTTCGATTAATCCTCCTACTCATGATGTGTATACTCATGCAGGTACTCATGAGCGTGCGATTGGTTTTGCACAGAATAGAAGTGAAGCAGAAAAGTCTATGCTTGCGCTCTATATGGGTATGCAAAAGGCCTATGGTCAAAAATAGAAATTGCGTATTTTCGGCCTTTGCGGAGTATGACTCAGCCCTTTGGAATACCATCTTCGGGTCTTGAGATTGGGATTCTGAATCCTCCCACTTCGACAATTGAATTCTTGAGGCGATCCCCTGCGATCGCCTTTCTTTTTGAAAAGCTCATATACTCATGAACA
Organism: Ignavibacteria bacterium UBA961; assembly: GCA_002293005.1. GTDB lineage: Bacteria > Bacteroidota > Ignavibacteria > Kapaibacteriales > UBA961 > UBA961. Next base: position 8,341 of record DBCJ01000024.1, read on the forward strand.
TTGATATCGTTCTCATCTCCTATAATACTCAAACATTATTGCTTAAATGTTTGAACACTCTGCATCATGTTCCGCAAGGAGTGGAGATCGGAAAAATCATAGTGGTTGATAATGCATCGAATGATTTGACAGTTGATAATGTGCGTGCAAACTTTCCGAATGTGCAAGTGATTGCATTGCAGGATAATCTGGGGTATGCATCCGCAGTGAATATCGGATTTGAGCAAACTTCCGCCGAATGGGTGTTCACTGGAAATGCTGATATAGAGTTTCGACCCAATACCTTGATTTCACTCTTTAATGGCATGAAAGGTTTTTCCGATGTCGGAATATGCTGTCCACAACAGGTGTATCCCGATAATTCACGCCAAAGAAGTTGGGGCTTTTTTCCGGGGATGTCCGAAGCAATTCATTATGTGACCTTTTCTTCCGCTATTGAAAATATACTCGAGTCAATAGCGATGAAACTCGGCATCAAAAGATCTTCGCGTTTCATTCCTTATGCCGATGGCGCGGCATTGCTCATTGAATCAAAGGCATTCAGAAATATCGGTGGATTCGATTCCGACTTTTTCTTTTTTGGTGAAGAAGCAGACTTCTGTCACAGAATGTGGGCATCCGGAAAAGGAGTATTATTTGTGCCGACTTCTATCATCATGCATGTTCGCGGTGCCACTTATGGAGGTAATTCTCCATCACTTCGTTCACTTGAAATGCTGATTGATTCTAAGATTCGATTCATCAAGAAAAACACTCCCGATGCATCCATTGGAATGATCATGTTCATCATGGGAATCTATCATGCGATCATGGCAGTGATATTCACCCCACTCTCCATTTTGAGCAATCGTTTTCGTGGAAAGGTGAAGATGAATGCTGTTTCTACAGGATTATATTTCATGAGAATTCGCTCACAAGCTTTACAATAACAAGTATCATGAAGATTGCAATACTCACCATCGGCGATGAATTATGCATCGGCCAAATCATCAATACCAATGCTGCTTGGATGGCTCAGGCATGTACTGAGATTGGTGGAATTGTACTTAGACATATCACCATTCAAGATGGTATTGACATTTTACTCGATGAATTGCATTCCCTAAAAAAAGAATATGACTGCATCTTGATGTCAGGGGGATTGGGTCCTACTCATGATGACAAAACGAAAGAAACTCTTCTCGCATATTTCAATGATGAATTGATTCTGCATGAACCAACTCTACATTCTCTCAAAGCAAGAGCAAGACTTCGGGGTTTACCTCTCAATCAGAGAAATATGGATCAGGCACTTGTCCCATCAACATGTACTGTTCTTGAGAATCCAAGAGGAACCGCACCCGGCATGCTTTTTCATGTAGATAATGTGATCTATGTTTCTCTACCCGGTGTTCCATCGGAGATGAAAGGCATCATGCAAGATCATGTGATTCCTTTTTTGAGAAAGCATATTGAGCAAGAACAAGGAAAGATTCCTTATTACCATACGATTCTCACCAAAGGAATTCCTGAATCCGCGCTGGCTGATTTGATCGGTGAACCTGATGTATTTCTACAAAAAGATGAATCGCTTGCATTTCTTCCTTCTTATCAAGGAGTAAGATTGAGATTAGGAATTCTCAGTATAGATCCAATTCAAGCACAAAAGAGATTGATGGAGATTCAAGAATTCTTGAAAGATGCAATCGGAGAATATGTCTATGGTTTCGGTAATGCTACATTACTTTCCGTCACAACTGATTTGCTGATTCAAAAGCAATGTACAATCAGTGTTGTGGAATCATGTACCGGTGGATTGCTTGGAGCTGAATTCACAAAGCAATCCGGATCATCTGTATATTTCATTGGAGGACTTCAAACCTATTCCAATGCTCTAAAAATGCAATTGGCACATGTTTCACCTGAGTCACTTGAACAATTTGGAGCCGTTAGCAAAGAAGTTGCAGAGGAAATGGCAATCGGCGGAAGGAATGTATTGAATACAACGTATTGTCTCTCAATAACAGGCATCGCCGGACCCGATGGAGGCACTCAAGAAAAGCCCGTTGGAACAGTTTGGATTGGACTGGCAAGCGAATATGAAGTTGTCTCCAAGCGCTTCAATTTTGGAAATGATCGCGCAATCAATCGCGAGCGATCAGTCATGCAAGCAATTGCAATGCTCCATGATGCACTAGTTTCTCGGAAATGACAATGAAATCAGCTGTCAAAATTTCACATCTCTTCATGTCAGATTCAATTTGCATTGGTGATATCGTGATTGATGCCACGGCGGGAAATGGACATGATACAGTGTTCATGGCAGAATGTGTTGGGAAAGAAGGC
>DBCJ01000024.1:10767-19265 GCA_002293005.1 Ignavibacteria bacterium UBA961
GCCGATCATTCGGAAATGGAAATCGTGCTTCAACCTTTCATTCAAAGAGTGAGTTGTATCTGTTTCAATCTCGGATATTTACCCGGATCATCAGACAGATCCATCATCACGAATACACAATCCACCATTAAAGCATTAGATGCATGTTTGACAATATTACAGTACCGTGGGGCAATTTCCGTGATTGCATATCGTGGTCATGAGCATGGTCTTGAAGAAGCGCTGGCTGTTGAAGACTGGATGCGAAAACTCCCCACAAATGAATGGCATGTGACTCGCACTGAGCCTATCAATCAAAGTGCTTCAGCTCCCATAGTATATTTCGCTGAAAAAAAACGCTGATTACTCTTTAATCAGAAATTGTTCAGTAAAGCGCAATAATGCATCCTTCCTTTCGGCAGACACATTCACTGAAATACGAATCCCTTCATCCATGTCTTCCCTTTCGACTATCTCACCGGCAGCATATATTTTTGGCAAAATATTCATGGCATCATAAGGCAAGTGAAATCTCAGTATCGAACTTTGCAGTAATGCTATTTCTTGCAGTCTTTCTAGCAAAGTGACAATATTCAGTCCTTTCACGGCTGAGATGCCAATACTACCAGGAAATTCTATCTGCAAATCTCTTATGATGGATGGATCTTCCAATTGATCTATTTTATTAAAGACAAGCACAACTGTTTTGTCTTCTATATCAAGTGATTTCAAGGTTTCCTGCACAACCTGAATATGCTCTTTGAATGCTGGATGCGTACAATCCACCAAATGAATGAGTGCATCTGCCTCTGCAGCCTCGGCCAATGTGCTTCTAAATGATGCAACAAGATGTGCAGGTAATTTGCGGATGAAACCCACCGTATCTGAGAGCAACATCAATTGTCCATTCGGCAATGAACATTGTCTGACAGTGGTGTCAAGTGTTGCAAATAATTTATCCTCAACATATGTATCCGCACCTGTCATCATATTCATCAATGTCGATTTTCCGGCATTGGTATACCCCACCAATGCGAATCGAGGCATATGATCTCTCCCCTTTCTCTGCTGTTTTCTCTGCATGTCAATGTCAAGTAGTTTTTCTTTCAATCGAGTGATTCTATCGCGTATCAATCGACGATCGGTTTCAATTTGTGTCTCCCCCGGACCCTTCGTACCAATCCCACCGAATTGCTTTGAAAGGTGCGTCCACATTCTCGTGAGTCTCGGCATCAGATATTGCAACTGCGCCAATTCCACTTGTGTTTTTGCTTCCATGGATCTGGCTCTTGAAGCGAAAATATCGAGAATTACGCCGCTTCTGTCGAGTACTTTCACATTCCATTCTTTTTCAAGGTTTCTGACTTGCATAGGGGTCAAATCATCATCGAAAATCACGGACTGAATATCATCTTGTTCAATCATTTCTTTGACTTCAGCAACCTTTCCCTTTCCGATCATCGTCGATCTGTCCGGTCTGACACGCTCTTGATAGACTTTCCCTATAACTTCTGCGCCGGCAGTTTCTGCCAGGAAGGCCAATTCATCGAGATAATCCATGGCTTGAATTCGGTCTCCGCCTTTTTTGACGACGGAAATAACAATGGCTCTTTCGATGGGTTTTTCTGTTGGAAGTAATTGCTTCATGTAAATGTCTTAATCCATGAGAAAACGGAGATTGCCTCGACCGAATATGCTCATGATTTGTTCACTGATTTCATGATTGCAGGCAATAGGTTGATTGGTGGCCACATAATGCGTTTTAAGTTCACCAGTGGAATCCATCAATCTGAAATGTAATGTACTCATTCCACCATTGGTCATGAGTGCATTGAGTTCTTGAATTTTTGAGATGACATCCGCATTGTCTTCAATGGTGATGATATACCCTTTCCCAAATTTTGTGGGCGCATCTTCAATGGGCATTGCATCATCGGCAATGATTTTAAGTTGTTCACCATTGAGTTCGCTTTTGCCTCTGACGAGGATAATCTTTTCATTCTGAAGAAAATGCTGATAACGACTATATGCATCACTCCAAAAGAGAATATTTGCTTTCCCATTAAAGTCTTCGATGGTGACTATGGCCATCGTCTGTTCTCTTTTGTCAAGCTTCGTAACTATACCGGTGATAATGCCGGCGCAGCGTACATGCTTTCCAATGAGTGGACTATCCGTTCTATTGAGTTGCAAAGTGGAGAATGACATTGCATGAGCTTTGTATTGATTGAGTGGATGACCGCTCAGATAGAAGTTCAAGACTTCTCTCTCTTTTTGCAAACGATATCCTTCATTCCACGCTTTTAGATTTGGTAGTTTTGGTTCTGCTATCTCGCCTTCGGTGGTTCCACCAAACAAATTTTCAGTATCTGACTTCAAATCTTCCTGAACGCGCTTTGCATATTCCAAAGCAGAATCAATGGATGCAAACATCTGCGCGCGATGTCCATGTTGCATTGAATCAAATGCACCTGAACATACAAGAGGTTCAAGCGTTCTACGATTGATGAGTTTAAGATTGACTCTTTTCACAAAATCAAAGAGTGATGTGAATGTTCCTTTTGATCGCGCATCAACAATGGCATCCACGGCGGGTATTCCAACATTCTTGATGCCTGCAAGACCGAACTCAACGGTTTTGGAATCAGAAGCGGTGAAAATTGCAAAGGATCTATTTACATCGGGTGGCATGACCGTGATGCCGAAAGATCTGGCTTCATCGATCAATTGCACGATTTTATCCTGATTATGCAATTCAGCCGTCATATTCGCCGCCAAAAACTCTGCCATATAATGCGTTTTCAGCCATGCTGTTTGATAAGCAAGATATGCATAAGCGCATGAATGGGATTTATTGAATCCATAAGACGCAAACTTCAGAATCAAATCAAAGATCTCTTCTGCCAATGCTTGTGGTTCGGCAACTTTACTGATGCAACCTTGTATAAAGACAGGATTCTTCAATGCTCCATCGACAAATAATGCCTTTTGTTCGAGCATGAGTTTTTCATCTTTCTTACCCATCGCACGACGCATGATATCGGCTTGGGCGAGCGTGAACATCGCGATATCACCAACGAGTTGCATCACTTGCTCTTGATAGACAATAACGCCATAGGTTTTATGCAATGCCGATTCCATGATCGGATGCAAATACTCGATGCTCTTTCTTCCCTGCTTACGATCAATGAATTCGGGTATATTATCCATCGGACCAGGACGATACAAAGCATTCATAGCAATGAGATCTTCCAAATCATTTGGCTTGAGTTTTTTCAAAGACTCTTGCATTTGCTCGGATTCAAACTGAAATATCGCGAGCGTTTTTCCTTTTCCAATAAGATCGAATGTTGCTTGATCATGCAAGTCCAATGCTTCAGTATCAATCTCGACGCCATGATTTTTCTTGATTTGCGCAAGCGTATTTTCAATGATTGACAGTGTTTTCAATCCCAGAAAATCCATCTTGAGAAGTCCCGCATCTTCGAGATCTTTCATGGTATATTGCGTGGCCATGACAGAATCTGAAGTTTTGTACAGCGGAACATAATCATTGATATTACCGGGCGCAATCACGACTCCGGCAGCATGCGTCGAAGAATTTCTGGCAAGTCCTTCAAGCGTCGTGGCATAATCAATCAATTCTTTGAGCTTCGGATCATTCGATTCTTTCACCCATCTAAGCTCAGGTAAATCCATTGCTTCATTGAGCGGAGTGACTTTTCCCATCACGGATGGAATTTTTTCAGTGATGGATCGAATGGTTGCCAAAGGTATTCCGAGGACTCTGCCCACATCAGCCAAAACAGCTCTTGAGGAGAGTGTTCCGAATGTGATGATTTGCGCGACTGAATCATTACCATATTTTTCACGCACATAATCTATCACGACATCTCTTTTGTCATCGGCAAAGTCAATATCAATATCAGGCATCGAAACGCGATCGGGATTCAAAAAGCGCTCAAAGAGCAAATCATACTTGAGTGGATCAACATTGATGATGCCGAGTGCATAAGCCACAATGCTTCCCGCGGCTGAACCACGACCCGGACCAACTCTTACTTGTTTGTCCCTAGCCGCTTTAATAAAATCCTGCACGATGAGAAAATATCCGGCATAACCCATGGATTTGATGACATCCAATTCGAATTTCACGCGCTCAAGAATATTTGCATTCAAAACGGGATAGCGTTTTTCCAATCCCTCCATCGTGAGTTCTTCCAAATACTCTTCCAAAGACTCGGCTTTCGAATCAGATGGAATGGGAAAGACAGGCATTTTGATGTCGGATTTCAAATCTACATTGCATTTCTCGGCAACCTCATTGGTATTTTCAATCGCCTCGGGATAATCAGCAAAAATCTTTGCCATTTCTTCCTTGGCTTTGAAATACATTTCAGGAACGCCATAACGCAAATTATAGATGTCCAATTGTCCTGAATTCGCCGAACTCACTTCCTTGATATTGAGAAGCACATTGTGTGCGACGGCATCTTCTTTCTTGATATAATGACAATCATTCGAACAGATCAATTTGATGCCAAGCTCACGAGCCAATCTTGGGGCTTGCTCCATGACGATTTTATCGCCTTCAAGTCCGTGATTCTGCAATTCGATATAGAAGTCTTCACCAAAAGCCTCTTTATACCAAATCGCGGATTGCTTTGCTCTTTCATAGTCACCCTCAAGTAGAGGTGCATTCACCACACCCGAAAGACAAGCCGAAAGGGCAACAAGTCCTTCGCGATATTGCAAAAGTAATTCCTGATCAATTCTTGGTTTATAGTAGAAACCCTCGGTATGACCCAATGTGGTGAGTTTCATCAGATTTTTATAACCAATATCATTCTTGGCAAGCAATACCAAATGATAATAATTGCGTTTTTTATTGCCACCTTTGCGGGCTGTCATGTCGAAACGACTACCGGTCGCAATATAGACTTCACAACCTAAAATGGGCTTGATTCCGGCTTTTTTGGCTTTTTTATAGAATTCAAAACAACCGAACATCACCCCGTGATCGGTAAGTGCAATGGAAGTCTGTCCATCAGCCTTTGCTGCCTCGATCAATTGTTCGGGCTTGCAAGCAGCATCAAGAAGAGAATAATGTGTATGATTATGGAGATGTACGAAATCAGGCATAGATAGGTCTTAAGATTCATTGCAAACATAGCGTTTTTTACCCCTTTTTACGGGGCTTTCTTTCCACAAATAATTTATCTTTCACAGGGCTTTTGGGATGACTAAATTTGTTACTCTTTTCATGTCAATTCGGATTTGAATGGTGAATTCAGCACATCTTCCATCGAAGGCAGAATCCAGAGCGATGAATATTTCCCTGATAGTGGGTATTCTCATGCTAGGATTGAAATGGACTGCCTATGTTTTAACCGGATCCATCGCCATTTTCTCCGATGCAATTGAGACAATCGTCCATATCGCAGCCGTTGGTTTTGCATGGTATAGTTTACGGATTACATATCGACCACCGGATGAAGATCATCATTTTGGACATGACAAAATCACATTCTTCTCGGCCGGACTTGAAGGCGCGCTCATCATTTTGGCGGCCATCATCATTATTCAAACAGCCATAGACAAATTGATTTCCGGGGTAACACTGGAGCAAGTTGGTTATGGTACAGCCCTTACGGCAACAGCTGCAGTCATCAATACGATACTTGGAATCTTTCTGGTCAAAACAGGAAAGAACAATAATTCTTTCATTATTGAAGCCAATGGTCGACATATCCTCACTGATGCATGGACTTCCGCTGGTGCAATTGCCGGTTTACTACTTGCCTTTTTGACAGGCGCTTATTGGATAGATCCTCTCATGGCATTATTCTTTGGCGCGAATATCATCTTTGAAGGTGGAAAACTGATTCGAAGAAGTATTCAAGGCTTGATGGATAAAACTGACCCTGAACTTTTTACTTCGGTAAACACCATATTGCAACAACAATGTCATGCATTGGGAATATCATTTCACAGATTGCGTTTGAGAGTTTCAGGGAATTATGTGTACATTGATTTTCACCTTCAATTCCCCGATGAAACTACGATTGAGCATGCCCATTTGCAAGCCACTGAAATCGAACATTTGATTTCTGCTTCGATCGCTCAGCCATGCGATATTGTCACGCATTTGGAAAGCACTTCACATCATCCGCCGGATCATATCTGATTTACATTGTCCTTTGTTTACGATATGCATTCACCGCTTTGGCATGATCCGTGCCATTAGTCGTGAACACATGCTCGCCTGTTCCGTCCCCTTTTGCAACAAAAAAGATATATGCATGTTTCTCGGGTTGGAGCGCGGCGAGTATAGACTCTCTGCCCGGGCAATTTATTGGGCCGGGTGGCAAACCGGCATACTTGTAAGTATTATATGGATTGTCAACTCTAAGATCGCTATAGAATAATCTCTTCCTCTTTCCAATAGCATATTGCACAGTTGGATCCGCCTCCAATTTCATTCCCCGCTTTAGTCTATTGTGATATACTCCGCTAATTCTATTTCGCTCACTTGCTACAGATGCCTCTGCTTCGATGATGGAAGCAAGCGTAAGTATTTCATGTTTTGTATAAGAACTGCCTTTCTGTAAATCAGCACACTCTTTATCCCAAAACAACTGATGTATCACTGCAAGCTTTTTTATTATGTCTTGTGCTTTTTGTTTTTTGTACAAATTATATGTGTCAGGCATGCAATATCCTTCCATAGAAGATTGCTTCACTCCAAGACTTTTACAAACGGAATCATCATTGACCAATCGCATAAATGAGAGAGAATCCAAAGCAATTCGCTTTTGAAGTATGGATGCTATTTTTCGAAGATTAGATCCTTCGGGTATGACCACATTCATGGTCATTCCCGCTTCACCGGAGAATATCAATTTCAAAACTCTTGCATGAGAAAATGTTGGTTGCAAAGTAAACTCACCCGCGCTGCACTGCTTCCCCGAAATCAATTCATACATGGATGCTATCACATAAAAGACATATGGATGTTTAATTGCATTTGCATCCGATAGAATGGTGATGCTGGAAGAAAGAGAAGAATCCTTGATCTTGATATCAACTGGCTTGGAAAGCGGAATATTCGAGAACATATAGAACATCGATAGAATGATCATTGAGACTATTCCAATCAATGATGCAATCCACCATGTTTTAGCTGATATATGAGATTTTTTCTTCGCCACGAATGATTCCGATCAATTTACTCTTGAATGATGATTGGAAGTGATTCACGCTCATCATCGGCTTGAATGATCAACATATATCCACCAGGATGGAACTCACCAACATTGAGGGTCATCGAATATTCTCCACTTGGTGAATTTGGCAATGTGAAGAGTTGCATTTTTTGACCCGACATAAACTGCACCAAAGAAATCTCAGTATTCCTGGACTCTTTCAATGTAAATGTAATGCGTGATTGATTCGAACCAATCGAAATTGGATGTGGCTGAATTGTCAGTTTTGAAATCCGCTTTAATGCCAAATCCGTGATTGCACTCTTGATTGTTACCTCGCATTTTCCATTAGCAATGAGTGAGTCTTCCACTCCGAATGCTTCATAGTAGAAAGGCATTGTGATGCAATCTCTTCCGATGGAAACCGTGTCACGATCGCGCTTAGTTTCATAGACAGTATCAATGATTTCAATCGGCGCATAACAAATTGGAATAATTGCCGTGTCACCGGGCTGAATGCTCAATGGAAGTATGGATCGTGGAATGCTGAATCGTATATTTCGAGCAAATGAAACTTCATTGACCAATTGTACAAATAAGCCTGTATTGATCAATACTATGCTGTCGCAATACACTGAACCAATTGCAATTCCACCAATGTTATTGAGCTTTGAGCTTGGCGATACCGAATTTATCGTGAATCCGGGGATTGTATCTTTATAGGATGCAATATTTCCATTCTTGTCTTCTGCTTGTATGTCATAAAACGCATCTTTATAGATATCCTGGACACAAAGATTCAACGCACGAACTGCATCTGTATTTGGAAATGCATTTTGCCATTTGATATTTGAAGATTGAGAAACAGTGACATCTTTTAAGCCACCATCTGTGGGAGTAGAATCGGCGATGATCACATAATGACATGTATTGCATGAATCAGGCAAAGCAGAGATCAATGGCTTTTGTTTATCGAGATATGTGATCAATGAGAATGAAGCAATATCGCGCATCATGCAGGCATCTTCAATGAAGATTGAATCTGTAACAGTCTCTTCATCATTTGATGAATAGCATACACGAACAATATAGTCTTGTCCCGGCTTAATCGTGAAATTACGATTTCCTGCAATGGTAAATTTCGAAGCAATACCCTTTGCATTTTTGATACTGATTGATTGATCAAAAGAACCATAATTCTTTAAAGTAAGATCATAGCACACTTGTTTGCCGACAGGTATTTTTTCATTTATTTGTTGCATCGAATCATTATTCGCAAGCTTATATGTACTGGAAACAGTAAATCCCTTTATG
>DBCJ01000136.1 GCA_002293005.1 Ignavibacteria bacterium UBA961
AAGGAGCATATTACTTGATGATCACAGAAAGAAATGAACAGACTTCTGCTATACCTTTCTTGATCGTGAGATAAGATTGAGTTACAATTGAGGCTGAAAAATAATCCCCGACAGATTTTTGCCGGGGATTTTTTTATTATGGTTTATAGACCATGAAATGAAATGGGGTTTGAACTCTTTGTCCTTGCAGATTATAGCATGCAATTGCCAATATGTCTGCTCCCGCCTGATTGGTAGTGATAAAGATGGGCTCACTAGGATTCACTGCATTTGCCACTGAAATATATCCACTGGTAGTATATGTTTCATTATGAATTGTAATGAAATATTGTTTTGTGCTCACATCCCAAAAACAAGAAAAGTTTTCTGTTCCGGACAATGCAGTACCATTAGTTTGAACAGATCCATATGCAACTGGAGCAATTCTTTTTTGTGATGAAGATGTTGGCGATTGATATTCGCGCATGATATCTCCACCTACAACCGCAACATGACCTTCAAAATGCCCTGCATAACTTGTTCTCTTGGCATTCACGGGCGCCTTACCACGAATTGCAATGGCTGAGTCACCTGCAACGACTGCGTCAACTCCGTATTGAAGTCCTATCGTTGAACTTGTGCGAGCTTGAACGGCTGTTGCATTTCTTCCTTCTACCACTGATTTCACACCAATACCTTGGACTGAGCTATTTGAAGTATAAGCGGAAATTGCAGGTCCACTTTGGCTTGTGGCATACACACCAGCTCCTTGTCCGGCATGCATTCCAAAAACACCATAACCATTTGCATTTTTGGAATTATTAATTCCTTTTATCCCGGCGGAAAAAATTCCCGGATTAAATTGATCAATGGATCCAAGAACTCCACTTGCATTGGAATCTAGAGATGTGGTTGCACCGAATACTCCGGCTTGACTACCTGTAGTGGCTGTATGGAGTCCATAGACTCCATTCGAAAGCGCAGAAATTCCACGCAATCCAATGCCTTGCTGGGAGATTCCTTCCACTCCGACTCCGGCTCCTTTATGTTTTCCAATCACACCCGTTCCTCGATTACCCGCGAGTGGTATCTCTCCATAAATTGCTGAAGTAGCGACCCCCAATTGTGTTGCTGACATGGTAGCATAAATTGCATTTGCAGAGTCCAACATAGAAGCAGATTCTGCATATAGTGCAGGATGTGCACTTACATCACCAAGATGCTTCGCAATGATTCCAATGCTATCCGAACTCATTCCAACAATACCAATACCTGAATTGGAAGATCCAACGATTGCATTACCTGTTCCTGAATGCGTGCCAAATATTCCGATCCCATTCGAACCTCCACTTTGTATATTACCACGAATCGCGGAAGATGATTTTCCAACTGTAGTTGCTGTGAGATTACCGAATACTCCTGAAATCGAATCTGCACCGGACTGATTAATAACAAGTATTCCAGATGTTCTAGCTGTATTCGTATTCGTCATCGTAACTTCTATACCATGCTTCTTCGCATTTGATTCGACTCTCATTGCAGAACCTGTACCATTGGCATTGCTCAATGAGAAAAATCCTGCCGAACCATTTCCTTTTGCAAAACCTGCAATGGCAGCTCCGTTTCCATTATTTTCTCCAATAAGCGCATGCTGACTTCCGGGATTTGTTTCAATCACAAATCTACCGGCAGGACCATTTCTAGTATTTCTGATATTGAATAATGTATCGGTGAATCCTGCTGATTGCTTATAGGGAAGTGCCAAAGCAAGTGCAGGTGCATCAACCCAGACAAGTGTTTTCTTTACTGCATCATAAGACAAATATTGCTTGTCTGTCGGACTTTTGGGAACGAGGAATCTATCATAATCCATTGTATTTGCTTCTATTTTACTTCCATCAACAGCACCTTGAGGAATCACAAGATAAACATCACTTCCAACTCGATTTGCTCTTATAGAACCATCACCAATTATTGATGTCACAATTGGCTTCCAATCAACCTTCTTACCATTGGAAACCATGGCTTCTCCATCATCTGATCCACTTGCATTTATGTCATCGACAAACACAGATTCATTTGTCACACCCAATGCTCGTATTGAATATGGAGCAGTGGTAAATGGAATCTTCTTTGATTCTACACCATCAATAGTGACACTCATGAAATATTGTTTTTCAAAGTTTACATTGATTGGCTTAGTAGAACCAATGATTACAGTGTAATATCCTTTATCTACATTGACATCTTGTACATCTTGATAGACCCATTGATTTGATAATGTATCTTCATAAAAGTTAAATGTCATTCTAACCGTACCATTGACAGGTGCCCCTTGATTATCAAACAAATGTCCCTGATATGTTAATTCTTTGGGAATCTGTCCCATGACATTGGTGATTGTCATTGGAAACAAAATACAAAGTGCTACGAGTAGTTGAAAAAAACCACGCATAAGATGTCCTCAGATATAAAAAAACCCGAATCGCAAGACTCGGGTTTAAAACTAAGCAATTTTACGAATTATCTTTTGTAGATAGCAAAAGAGAATGCTGCTGTTGATGGAGAGAATGTACCACCTGAGAATGTCCATGTAGATACTGTCAAACTTGTACCATTGCTTCCAACTACTGCCAAGATTGGTGATCCGCCACCAGCAGGTACTGAGCTATACGGAGAAACCACTACTGAATAATCATTTAAATTAAAGTTTTCACCAACGATGTTAATAGTATACACACCGGCTGAATAACTTACTGCAGTAACATTTGGTGAAGTGCCAATAAGATTAATTGTTGACTGAGCAGAAATGTTTCCGTAAGCAACTGGTAAAGCACCACCAATCAATGTACCAGCATATGATTTTGATAATTTACCATCGATTGTAAGGTTACCGGAGATTGTTGTGTTTGTTGATGCATTACCAATATTTGTTGACTCAACACCTGTTGTATTGATATTGGTTGTACCATTTACTAAAACATTTGAACCTTCGATTAAAACAATATTTGTTGGGTTACCAATTGCAGTAGTATTGCCTGAACCTGAAGTGTTAATAGTAGTACCGCCTGTTACTGTAAGTGCAGAAGGACCATTTGTATTTGCTATTGACATACCACCAGTTGCAGCAATTGAACCTTTTGCATCAATCAAGCCAAGTGCTTCTACTTTGCCTGTAAATCTTGCTGCAACACCATTTGCTCCGGCTTCAGCTGAAAGTGATGTACCTGTACCAGAACCTGTAACTCTCAAAGTATGACCACTACCGGTATTGTTCATCCAAAATACTGACTCATTATTGCCGGCATTGTCTACTGTTCTGGAAGCAATAAATGGTGTACTGATTTTATTTGATGTGATCGCATTATCAGCAATTTTGTTTACCGCAATGCTATTGTCTGCAAGTTTAGCTGAAGTTACTGCACCATTTGCCAATTTATCTGTGATAACAGCAAGATCGGAAATGCGATCTGTTTTCACTGCACCAACTGCGATTTTTGGATGTGGATATTCACCAGTAAGATCACCGGAAGCCATACCATAAAGTACCAATGCGCTAGGATCGATTTTTTCTCTTGTGATTGCACGATCTGCAATTGCATTTGTTGTAACTGCTCCAACGCCCAATGTTGGGTTTGGATATGTACCTGCAAGAACACCACCTGCAGGACCGCTTGGAACTGCTGCATCAGCAACAACAGCATGAGCTGCTTTTGTTGCGAAGGATGCTGTATCAGCTTTTTCAGTCATAACTGCTTTGAATGCATATGGTGAAGTTGTCAATTGCATTCTTGGTGCTTCTTTGCCACCATCTGGTGTGACTGACATCCAATATGCTTTGTCAAATGCCAAATTCAAAGCATTCTTCTCACCAATCAATGCTAGATAGTTTCCTTTTGTCACAGGTACTGCAAAGTACTCTTCAAACAACATATTTCCGCCTGATTGTGCATCGTAGATACGGAAAGTCATATTATACATGCCATCTGCCAAGGGCTGATTATTGGCATCAAGCAAAACACCTTGCATAGACAAGATTTTTGGAATTTGAGCTGATGCTGAGCTAGGAAGCATAAGCACTGCTGCAAGGGTCAGAACTAAGAACAAGTTCTTCATGAAAAACCTCAATAACTACTATTGAAAAAGAAATTAATGTACAATTACATAATCAAAAAAAAGAGTTGGCATTCATATAACTTTTAGTAAAAATAATGCCAATTTTGCCGTAAAAATAAGAAAAAACCAACATATGAAAGCAAAGTTTTTTTTTAAAACTATTGATTACGCATTTACTTAGTTATAATGAGAAACTACTCAGTTGTTTTTTTTCTTGCTTCCTTGAGGAGTTCTCTATTTTTTAATCTCTGCTCTCTTCTGATTCCGGCTTCTTCAAATCTTCTGGAATCTTCATTGTTGCAAGGTATAATTGGCGGAACTTGCAGAGGTTTGCCATATTGATCGATAGCTACGAATGTCAGATATGCACTAGACGTATGCACTTGCACACCATGAAGGGGATCTTCTCGGAAAACCTTCACTCCAATTTCCATAGATGTAGAGAAGGCACGATTGACACTTGCAAGGACTCGTACAACATGCCCAAGCTTGATAGGCTCGAAAAAGTTGATGACATCCACAGATGCGGTCACGCAAACTTTTCCGGAATGTCGCATGGCAGCCAAAGCAGCTGCAATGTCAATCCAATGCATCAAACGACCACCAAGCAAATTACCCAGTTGATTTGTATCATTAGGTAAAACGAGATTAGTCATCTCAACAATTGATTCTGATGGGTTCCTTCCCTTTATTTCGCCATGTTTCTGCATCGCTTACTCCTTTTTAAGGAATGGATTGTTCCGCAACTTCTACTGCCGACTTTAATTTACCATTGGTAAATCTTTTTCTGTATAATTCAATCATTGACTTTGCATCATCATATCTTCTAAGCGCAATCAGTGATTCAATTTTACCAGCAAATGCGGTTTCATAATGCTCGGTATCAGGATAATCATCAATGATGACATCATAATAAATCAATGCAGACCTATTGGAATATAGATTTCTGTATAATTCCGCAGTAATCAACTCTCTTTCAGCAAGCCTATTGCGAAGTTCATTGATGCGCTTTCCGGCCTCATCATATAAGGAGTCTGATGGATAGATTGCCTGAAATTCCGAAAAGCTTGAAATCGCCTTCTTGGTATAATCCTGATCTCTATCGGCGGGAGGAGCCAATTCATAATAACACATGGCAGTTTTGAACAATGCCGATTTATTCAATGAGCTGGTAGGGTAACTTCTTCGAATCATGCCATAATTGAAAGCGGCCATGACATATTCTTTGCGAGCAAAACTAATCTCACCAAGATAGTATTGCGCATCATCGGCATATTGCGTTGTTGGAAATTGCAAGCGGATCACATCAAATAGTCTTTGTGCCTCGAAAAAATCCTCACCCTTGAATGCTTCAATACCCGCAGTATATGCAGTCTCGGCATCCTTGATTTCTCCGGTTTGCTTCACTCCGGAACAGGAAAGTAGAATTGTGACAATTACCAAGCACGCCAAAGAAACTATATTCCTTTGCGATGCAACAGTTATGCAATATTGAACAATGGATTTCATGTGGCAAAATTAGACTTTTTCTCACTATTGGCGTATTTTGCAATAAAATTCACATTCAGATATATATGATTATCACTGACAGTGCAATCATTCTGCATGGAAGAAAATTTAGCGACACTAGCAAAATTCTTCATGCTTATACAAAAGAGCATGGAAAAATTTCATTAATTGCAAAAGGGGTTCGAAGTGCCAAGAATACAATGGGAAGCGCAATCGAAGCACTGCGTTGTAGTTCAATAACTTGGTATAAATATCCGAATAAGGACCTACATCTCTTAAAATCTGCTGAAATTGCAATTCCACTTTATCACATCACTTCCGATTATGAAGTACTGATGTCCGCAATGGGTATTGTTGAGATATTATCGGTAACACAAGAGGTCGAAGAGGCAAATCCTCTAATATTTGATATTTCAATAAAAGCACTGAATGCTCTGAATAATAAACAATGTCCTGATTCACCGTATACCATAACTTTGCTTTTCCTCTTGAAATTGGCTAATGCAATGGGCTTCGGCATGCATTTGAGATCTTGTCCGATAACCGGAGAGATTATTGATCTACAGCAAGAACAAATTCTCTTTTCTTTCATGCATGGTGGCTGTGTGAGTGATGTCGTGAATCTATCAGATAGAGATTGCATCTTGTTGAATTCATCGGCAGTGGGTATCTTGCAAGCAATGGATGACTGCTCACTCGAGCATATCTCTATTCAATGCTCACTTCAGGATCAAATTGTTTTGATTGATCTCTTTCAGCGGTATTTTTCATTACATAGCCATAAATCGTATCGCTGGAATACATATCCCCCGGGGATTTCCACTCAATGATGCTCTATGATTACTGATATTATCCTAACATTGTTCCTTGTATTCCTGAATGGCTTCTTTGTTGCCGCGGAATTTGCAATCGTGAAAGTTCGTCTCTCACAGATTGAGATCAGATTGCGTTCAGGAAGTTTTCTTGCAAAAATTGCAAAGAATATTGTCGAACATCTAGATGCATATCTTTCGGCTACGCAATTGGGAATCACTCTTGCAAGTCTTGCACTCGGATGGATTGGCGAAAGCGTGGTCTCAGATCTTGTGATTTCCGCAATGTCTTCCATGGGCTATAATCCCAATCCTGAATTGGCACATAGCATTGCTCTTCCAATTGCTTTCATCATCATTACTTTTCTCCATATCGTACTTGGCGAACTTGCTCCAAAATCCCTTGCGATTCAAAGATCTGAGGCTGTTGCATTGGGTGTGTCAATTCCGCTCAAGGCATTTTACCTTTTGTTTCGACCATTTATCTGGGCACTTAACAGCGTTGCGAATCTCTTGCTTTCATTGATTGGCATTGAATCTGCAAAAGAACAAGATTTACACAGCGCAGAAGAATTGCGTTATCTCTTTGAGGAAAGTTCAAAGAGTGGAATGATAGAAATGAATGAGCAAGAGATGATTGAGAATGTATTTGTGTTTCAAGAGACAACCGCTTCGGAAATCATGATCCCAAGGGGAAAGATCATTGGACTTGAAATAAACATGACGAGAGATTCGATTGTTGAAACCGTGATTGAACAAGGCTATTCTCGTATGCCGGTGTACCAAGAGACTTTCGACAATATCATCGGCATCGTTTATGCAAAAGATATTCTCACCATGATGTCCTTCAGTGATTTGATCATTTTGCAGGACATTGTCAGACCGGTCACTTTCATCCAAGAATCAGACAAGATTCATTCGCTTCTTACGAAGATGCAAAAGCAGAAATTTCATATGGCGGTTGTACTTGATGAATTCGGTGGAACTTCGGGTTTGGTAACCCTGGAAGACATCATGGAAGAACTTGTTGGTGACATTCAGGATGAATATGATGAAGAAAAACCGATTGTAGAGTCGAAGAATCCAGAAGAATGGACCATCTCCGCGGATGCTTCTATTGCAGATGTGAATGAATTTCTCCCCTATCCATTCCCCGAATCTGATGA
>DBCJ01000092.1 GCA_002293005.1 Ignavibacteria bacterium UBA961
ACCGTACCAATATTCACCTTCTGATCATCCTTTAATGAATTGAATTTTTGATCAGCGGAAATACCCATGATACGATTTGTTTGAGAACTAAAACGAAGCTTATACCAACCCGGTTTGCTCGGTGGTTGGAAATTACAAACAAATGCACGCTTTGTTAATTTTTGATTATTTGAAGTACGAAGTCTCTCAGTCTTTTCTACGGAATAGCCAAAAATGCGATTGACTCTAGCAGAATCCGGAGGTGCAAATTGGACGATGTCACCGGTTTTCACAGTTGCTTCTGAATACACAGGTTCTTTATAATCTTTCATCGAACTTGTATTCAATTCCAATTTACGCGTTGCCTGCAATTCCCAAGATTCAAGAGATGTGGCATTCGGCGGATTCGCAAGCTTCATCCCAGCTTGGGGAGATGTCTGAACTTTCTTGAATTCAGATGGAGCAGGGGAAGGTGGAACATCAACCTCTTTGCTTGGATTATAGTAAACTTCATATTGAAGTTCTTGTACATTGGCAAGCTTCTTCAATGTTTCAATTTTCTCTTTCTTTTGCGCATCATCCATTCCTTCCATATTCAATGCTGAAGCAACATCTGTCACACCAACTTCAATGTAATATGTACGAAATTTCTTGAAGAACTTCTGCTGTTCAGCCGGGAGCTTTTCAGATAGAACAATGGCATCCTGAGGTCTTGTGTTAATCCCCTCGGTTCCTGCACCTGACTGCAATTGTGTCAAGATGCTTTCCACGATGCGCATGGATTCCTGCTGTTTCTTCATCAAATGCTCCTCAGCTTCATCGCGTTCCACGATGATGATGAGAAGTTCGAGAATAACTGCAAGATAGAGAACGAAATAAACCTTGCCGGCGCCGCCTTTAGACATATCTTGACTCCGCTTGAAGACCTAAGACAGTAATGCAATGTGGATTGATGCAAAATTCGCATCCAATCCATGATTTTAATAATTATCGACATCATAAGCCTTGCGACCAAATCGCAAGGCTTATCTTTTTCATGCCACGGACTAATCCGTGGTTTGTTCATTTCGCGACTGGCCTGTGTACCACGGATGAATCCGTGGCCTAGAGAGCCTGACCTGTGCACCACCGGTTGTCGTGCATGTGCACAACGGACTGACTTGTGTACCACGGATGAATCCGTGGCCTAGAGAGCCTGACCTATGTACCACCGGTTGTCGTGCATGTGCACCACGGATGAATCCGTGGTTTGTACACTCGCGGTCTGTACGCGTGGTTACGCCCATGGGTTAATCCATGGGTTATTAGTTTTTAGGCGCTACTTCTTTCTTGTTGTTGTCAGTAGAAGTTTTTGAGCAATTGTCGCCTTTGGCTTCTTTAGAGCTCATTTTCTTCTTGCAGCATGCCATACCGTCTTCTTTGGATGCTTCTTTTGCACATTCTGCTTTTGCTTTTGTTCCGCAATCTGCTGTCATCATTACAGGAGCAGCAATGAATGCGCTCAAAACAATTGCCATGATCATGTTTTTCGATTTCATGGTACACTCCATATCAGTATATGTGGATAATTTTTCCGAAAGAACAAAAGGTTCTTTGTCACCGAAACGCAATATATTGATTAAGAACCCTATGGACAAAGAATTTTTCGAATGTTTAGGGTTTGTATTCCCCCCTGTAACTAGTTAGACAATGTTCAACCTAGATTCCTGACCATGTTTTAACAAAAAGTTATCAACATCTATTAATTCCTTGATAGTACTCATTCTAGGAGATTTTCCACATAATTCCATAGTTTTGCATTGTATTAATGCTGTGAATAAGTTATCCACATCTATAAATTCCATGATATATCTAGACAATTCGGCAACTACTAAGATAGGTGAAGAAATTTTCGAGGCAATGTTGCCTTGGATGAAAGAAAATTTTGGCAATGCTTCATCACCATATGGATTGGGAAGACAAGCAAGGGTGGCAATCGAGGAAGCAAGAGAAGAAATTGCATCCTCAATCAATGCTCATCCGGCTGAAATCATCTTCACCAGCGGTGGAACGGAATCCAACAATGCAATACTCAAAAGTGCATGCATTGAATCAGACCTTACAGACTCTTTACTTATCTCCGCTATCGAACATCATGCGGTGTCGCATCCCGCGGAATGGCTTGCCACAAAAGGATTTGCGCTACATACTGCCCCGGTTGATAATATTGGAAAAGTTGTGGAACATTGGCCTGAATTACTCCCAAGCCAGCGAAGTCTGATCAGTTTCATGCATGCGAATAATGAAATCGGTATCATTCAAGATATCTCCAAAATCAAAGCCAGAATGCCCGATACTTGTTTTGTACACACGGATGCAGTGCAGAGTTATGGGAAAATCCCGATTGATATCGCGCAATTAGGCGTAGATTTTCTGTCCATTTCCGCTCATAAAATTCATGGTCCGAAAGGCATTGGAGCCATGTTCATCCGCAAGGGTATTGACTTTAAATCGCATCAGCATGGCGGTGGACAAGAAAGAAATCGTCGTGCAGGAACGGAATCACCAGCTCTCATAGTTGGTTTTCAACATGCGGCACGAAAAGCAATGAAGGAAATGGAGCAAAGACATGTCCACATGCGTGCTTTGCAAGATCATATGCGCTCATTGATTCGTGAACATATTCCTCAAGCACGAATAAACACAAAAGAATCTCATGCTGATTGCCTTCCCTCAATTCTGAATGTCTCTTTTTCCGACATTCAAGATGGAGAGTCGATTCTACAATTGATGGATATGGCCAATATCGCCGTATCAAATGGCTCGGCATGCGTATCCGGTAGCCAACAACCTTCGCATGTACTTCAGGCAATTGGACTTAGCGACAAAGAAGCCAAAGCGGCCGTGAGGTTTTCTTTTTGTAAAGACAATACCAAAGATGAAGTGGAACAAGCTGTATCACAACTCAAATCAATCATTGATTCGATGTCTTGACAGACTTCTTCCCAACTTTCAGCCATTGTTTCATCTTTTCAAATTTTTTCTCGCCTATCCCCTTCACATTCATGATGTCTTCAATATTCATGAAGGTGTTCTCTTTTCTATATTCCAGAATCTTCTCTGCAGTGGAAGGTCCAATACCGGGTATATTCATCAAAGCGGATTTTGACGCAGTATTTAAATCGATGATTGCCGGTGATTTCGCTTCTTTCTTGGGGAATTGAACACCTATATCTTTATCCAATAATGATGGCATGGAGTCATGAATCATGCTGCCCGCCAACACTGAATCAACTCTTGCATCTTCAGCTTTGAGAATGCTGTCAATGATGTGATTTGCCCTTTGAATTCCCTCTTGAGTTCGCAATCCGGTAATTGAAATTGTACCCGTTCTACGCAAAATCATACCGGTTATTCCACCCGATAGAAAGATCAAAAGAATGATTACTTCTTGTTTTGTAAAACCAAAAGCTGTTTGCAAGAACAAATGAAATTGTTCTTTTTTTGATATCTTCTGCATGTAATTTCCCCTGAATCAACCATTCAACTTACCCTGAAAATGCTCCCTTCATTTTATCGAAAAACGCTGACTTCTTAACTGATTCTGAATGATCATTACCAAAATCTCTCACAGGATTGATATGTTCTGACTGAGCAAGATCCTTCAACATCTTCTTCTCTTCAGAATTCAGCGAAGTTGGAACATGCACATTGACATGCACATGTTGATGCCCTCTTCCACTTGATTGCAAATGCTTAATACCCTTTTCTCTAAGTGTGATCACTGTACCGGGTTGGGTACCTGCTTTGATGCTAATTTCTTCATAGCCATAGAGCGTGGGTACTTCAACCTTGGCTCCCAGAGCCGCTTCCGGATAACTCACCACCAATTCAAAGAGAATATCATCTTGTTCACGAATAAAATGCGAATGTTCTTTTTCTTCAATCATGATCAATACATCACCCGCATCTCCGCCTCTTCTGCCGGCATTGCCTCTACCTCGCAAAGGGATATAATTACCTTCACTTACGCCTGCGGGAACATCAACAGTTTCAGTGCTTTCACCGGCAATTCTACCTTCACCATTGCAAGTATTGCACAAATCCTTGATGATTTTACCGGAACCAGAGCAATTGGCACAAGGAGCGATATTCACGAATTGACCAAACATCGAGCGTGAGATTTGTCTAACCTCACCGGCACCATTACATGCTGAACAAGTTGTATATCCGGAACCACCTTTGGCGCCGGTTCCTGAACAGGTTTCACAAGTACAGAATTTCTTGATTTTCAGTGTTTTTGAAACACCTTTTGCGATTTCTTCAAGTGTCAACTGCATCCGAACGCGCATGTCTTGTCCGGGTTGCCCCATCGAAGGAGATCTTCTTTGCTGTCCCCCACCGAAAAATTCATCGAAGATTGAACCCCCGGCTGCACCACCAAAGAATTGATTGAATACACTGAACACATCATTCATGTTTTGTGATGAGTGGAAGTCTTGTCCACTCTTCATCCCATCATGACCAAATCGATCATATCGAGCGCGTTTATTGTCATCGCTCAATACCTCAAATGCCTCGGTGGCTTCTTTGAATTTATCTTCGGCTTCTTTATTGTCCGGATTACGATCAGGATGATATTGAAGTGCAAGTTTGCGATATGCCGATTTGATTTCATCAGCACCTGCTTGTTTGCTTATGCCAAGCACTTCATAATAATCTCTTTTGCTCATATTGGTCTTCTGTATGATTATTCGGGATTACCCGCTGATGTGACAACTTTCGTGTGGCGGATCACTTTTTCACGCAATTTATATCCGCGCTGTATCTCCTGAAGAACATGTCCTTCAGGTGCATCATTGGACGGCATATGTGCCAAAGCTTCGTGCATTTCTACATTAAATGGTTCACCGGGAGCAGTTTCAATCGGAAATACACCGGCATCTTCAAAAATCTTGATTGCTTTGGCATAAATCATTTCAACCCCTTTCAAGAATCCGGCAGGGTCGGAAGATTTCTTGGCTGCTTCCAATGCCGTATGCAAATCATCGACTACGGGAAGCATTTTTATGATCAGATGCTCATTGGCAAATTCAATCAAATCCTGCTTTTCCTTCATTGTTCT
>DBCJ01000002.1:0-2167 GCA_002293005.1 Ignavibacteria bacterium UBA961
CCACCACCGGATACATTCACAATGGATTGCACTCTTCCAACGCAATCAACATGTCCTTGCACTATATGTCCACCCAGGCGATCACTCAATTGCAATGCGCGTTCAAGATTTACCGAATCACCAACTTTTAGTGAGCCAAGAGTTGTTTTGAGCAATGTTTCTTGCACGGTATCCACACGAAATTCATTTCCATGCACTGCGATCGCTGTTTGACATGCACCATTTACTGAAATGGAATCATCAATCGCGAGATCACTCATGACGGTATTTCCGCGAATGGTCAAAGTCAAGCCACTTCCTTTGGATTCGATTTTTGTTATCGCTCCAATTTCTTCAATCAAACCTGTGAACATAGCAAATGCCATTTGTGAATAAGGACATGCAAAATTACTGACTTTCCTTACAATTGAGCTCTCATGCCGAGATAGATCATGCGATTGTCGAGCATACCCCAAACGAGCGAGCCCTCGAAATATGGACTTCGAGGATTATCGGGTGAAATGACCACATGATTCTGAAGCGTATTCATGATATTCTCTGCACCGAGATATATATCGAATGCAGGAGTGCGCCAAGACAATTGAGCATTCAAGCGAATGAATGAAGGATATGTCTCATTCATGCGAAATTCCTCAGGATTTTCCGTAAGTGCAGGAAGTCTTCCCTCTCCATTCCACATGGTTGTGACATCGCATTGCAGTTGATCATTGAATAATGTTTGAGAAATCGTGAGCAATATTCTATGAGGACTCACCATGATTCTTCTTTGCATTCTTTGATCACTCATTTGCCACATGTCATTGTATCGCCAAGCAAGATTCATTTTGAAACCGGTCCAAGGCAATACTTGCATTTGAAGCATCAGTGAAGTTGCATAAGCCATTGAATCATTCACTATGCGAAGTGTGCGTGCGGAAGCATCAAGATCGGTATTCACTTGATTCAAAAATCTAGTTTGATAGAGTTCAGAATCGAATATAAAAGGCAATCCAAGAAATGTTGTGGAATAGGTGATGGAAGCTCCGTAATTCCATGCTTTTTCGGGATTCAATACGGAATCAATCATGATATTTCGATTATTCACGAATGAGGACATATTATCGGCAAAGATATTTGCCACGCGCATTCCGCTTCCGGCTGACATACGCATTTGCATATTTTCAATCGGCTCATATTTCACATGCATTCTTGGCGTAGTGATGAGTCCATAGAGATTGTGATAATCAATTCTCAGTCCGGTGACAATTGTTAATTGTTTACTCGGAGTAAATGTATTTTCCGCGAATATTCCGGGCACGGATTCGATGCGATCTCTATCCAATGACATAAAGTTTTCATCAAAAACATCATACATATAAGATACACCATACCACAATTTATGTTCATAGGCAATTTCCTTTACAGCAATTGCTTTAATGAATCCGCTTTGTTGAGTTCCGGAATACTTTCTTATTCCAAATTCAGAATCCATTGAATGAACAGATCCTGCCATTTGAATTGCGAATGATTCAGCAAATGGATTATCCAATTCGAGAAATCCGATTTTGGACATGAATTCAAATCGCTCGAGTGATGTATTGCTTTTGAATACATCATTCATACCCTGTGATTCCGCGAAACCATTTGTCATTCCACCACTATAATCATCATTGACATATCTTCCCATGAATTGATATTCGATATCATCCTGCATATATTCCATGCGAAAAGTTGCATTCATTTTATCGAATAATGGCATGTCGATATATCCATCTTTATTGCCATCCATTTCTTGATTGAATGTACTACCATGCACCATGAGCATCGCATGCAGACCATTCACGGGTTCAAATGCTGAGGCGAGGTTCAACTCATAGCGTTGCATTTGATTGATATAGGCATTCACGAAAAATCTGGGAGACATGATGGGTTTGAGCATTTCGATATTGATAAGCCCTGCAACTCCTTCATATCCATTCATGACAGAAGCCGCACCTTTTGAAATACTAATTGATTCAAGAAATGCGCCGGGTATGAGATCCATGCCATATGGAAGGGCAAGACCTTTCAATCCCGGAATGGCTTCCTGCAATGTTTGGGTGTACATTCCTTTCAGGCCGAGCAGTTGAATAACCTTTGCTCCCGTTGCGGCATCTGCATAGGAAACTTCAACGGATGGACTTCGCTC
>DBCJ01000002.1:2227-5999 GCA_002293005.1 Ignavibacteria bacterium UBA961
GTTTTGATTTCAGCTTTGGTTATGGATTGCAGTCCTGATTCTTCTACAATCACCGATTCAGACCGAGCATCGGGAACAAGTGCAATGCGAATTACTTCACCGGATTTATATTGCTTAATCTCAACTGTGTCTTTCGCATAGCCCACAGAAGAAATGATCAATTCAATTTGTGATGAAGTTGACCTTATAATTGAGAATTGTCCTTGCTGATCGGCTCTCACGCCACTGCTAGAATTTTTCCATAGAACAGTTGCTCCCGGCAATCTTGTTGAGTCTATTGAACTCAATACAATGCCACGAATGGTATCTTGTTGAGCGAAAGCGGGTGCAAAGACAAAACCACATAACCATGCGGAGAGCATGATTCTGAAATATCTACACATAATCTATCTCTTGAATATTAATAAATACTGATGATGATCAATGAAGAATCACAGCATTCTATATTCGATATATGCAGAGATCTGCTCGGTCTTGAAACAAAGACGAGGTGGAAGGAAATGTTAAAAAGGAAGCAAGAAGAAATGTAGATTTTTCAAGTGAGTGTATATCAGATTCCCAATATTCCAATATTCCGATCATCGGGGAAATAAACTGAATGGATATTGAATGCGGAAATCCTTCGAGATTCAATGCTGTTTCGACGATCTCATCTTCGCAACATGCCGGTGCATTTATAGTGATTTCTGAAAGTGTTTCCTTACAGCATTCATCTTGATGATTGAGTGAAAAAGAGATGGATTCCAATTCACCGCAACAATGATGAAGAAGCATCGGAGCACCACTCATGGTTAGTATGAGCATGCTTAAAAGGAGAGTCGATATGATTTTTTTTATGATCATTCTTCTTCGGAATCAATGTCTAAATCGGTTTCTTGTTTATACAACAAGTCTCTTTCCTGATACTCGGCAACGCGTTTATCTCTTCGTGATTTGGCAAGATCACGCAAGTCAACGACTCTATCGGCTTCATCCATGATCTCAGTGCCCAGCATTGTTTCCAATACATCTTCCATCGTCACCAGACCCTCGATTCCACCGTATTCATCAACAACAACAAACATATGCTGTCTGCCCTGAAGAAATTGCTCGAGTGCTTTTTCGAGCGTGGCATTATCGGGAATGAAATTCGCTTGGCGCACCAATCTGTCTAGCGTGCGATTTCTTCTTCCGTCTAGAGCGGCGCGAAGAACATCCTTCGTGAGGGCATATCCGATTACGCCATCAATGGAGTCTCCTTCCCAAACCGGAAATCGAGAATACATTTGTAATTCAGGCAATAAAGCAACTTCTGCCACTGTTTTTGTGGAAGGCACGCTGAATACCACAGATCTCGGAGTCATGATATCGCCTACCCGAATTTCACTGAAATTCATGATGCTCTTAAAGATCCTATATTCACCATCATCGAGAGTTCCCTCTTCGCGAGCGGTATCTACGAGAGCATCAAATTCCTCTCTTTGTTCTGATTCAGTCATCGGAGGATTGATCAATCTACCAAGTCGGCCCAGTATTATTGACAGAGGATAAAAGACAAATGAAAGAAATCTAAGGTATGCAACAGTGGAAGTGGTAAGTCTTTCTGCATAACGCTCCCCTATGGCAGATGTCAATGTCTTGATAATAATAACCAAAAGCAGTGAAATTCCGATTGCAGGTATTTCTGCCAGAGGTTCTTCGAAACTGGAATTTGTCCAAGAAATTGTCATTGCACCAATCATGATCAAGATCAGTGCATCCATTATGAGCAATGAGATTCGAGCCTGATCTGCATTTGTGGAGCGAAGTTTGATGAGGAATCCTGCTCTATCCGGCTTTATTGCTTCGAATGCATCCAAGAATTGTGGGGTCAATTCCGTAAGGGCAGACCTCGACAAAGAATTGAATGCGCTCAGCCCAAAGCAAGTAATGAGCAAAAGAAGTTCAAGAATCATCATCAATCATCTCATGTGGTACATCACAAGTGATCAAGTAGATGGGTAATTTTTAGCATCCATCATATAATCACGAAGCAAAACTATCAAAAAAACAGGAGAGTAAAGGGCTTTTCATCATGCATTGCAATCACTTTTCAAATGAATTTACTTTTAAATAAAAAAACAGTTTGGTTTTTCGGACAAATGACCATAATTTTGTCGCTCGCGTTTGCAACGGGCTCGTAGCTCAGTTGGGAGAGCGCTTGAATGGCATTCACGAGGTCAGGGGTTCGATTCCCCTCGAGTCCACATTCAAACATAGTCTTGGGATCGTAGCTCAGCTGGTTAGAGCGCTGCCCTGTCAAGGCAGAGGTCGCGAGTTCGAGCCTCGTCGGTCCCGCAGAAGCCCGCTTTTCTTTTGAAGAGCGGGTTTTTTATTATAAAAATGTATGAAACAAGCATCGCTGACATCATTCATTTTTAGTATTTTACCCCTCCAATAATCAAATAGACAAGGATTTCAATACGATGTCCCCAAAGATTCATTCTCTTCTTCGATTCATGCTCATTGTTTGCATTGCATGGATTACAAGTGAATTTCACGCATTTGCACAGCCTCTTATGCAGAGCAAGTCAATTGACGGTTTGCGCGACAAGCCCTTAAAGTACATTGCTTTGACTCAATGTACGCTCATACCTGAGCCTGGAAGAATCATCAGAAATGCAACGATCATCATACGAAATGATAGAATCGAAGCGGCAGGCGCACAGATTGCGATTCCTGTTGGAGCAACAGTTCGTTCAATGAACGGAGCATATGTATATGCCGGCTTCATTGAATCATATTCATCAGCAGGAACAGGAAATTCTCAAAAGAAAGGTCCTGCATTTTCTGCCGAAGGTGAAGATGAAATCGAGAAACCGGGATCATTGAATCGCGGCGCTCGTTATTGGAATGAGGCGATCAAGCCTGAAATGAATATTGCGAATACACTTGGCATTGATGAAAAGTCTGCTTCCGAATTGTATAAGCAAGGTTTCTGCATGGCTCATGTCAATTCCATGGATGGCATCATGCGTGGAACATCGGCAATCGTATTGGCAAGAGCCGGCACAGCGAATGAGGTAATAATAAAACCGGATATTACACAGTGGATGTCCTTCAGAAAAGGTAATTCCCGTAATGCATATCCATCAGCAATGATGGGCAGCATTGCATTGCTAAGACAAGCATTTTTGGATGGTCAATGGTATGCGGAAGCACAATCCGCATTTGCGAGAAATCCCAAGATGCAGGCTCCTGAAACAAATTTTTCTCTCGAAGCGATTGCCGGTATTTTCTCAAGAAAAACACCAATTATTTTCGAAACGAATAATGAGCACTCTGTTCTTCGTGCATCAAAGATTGCCAAAGAGTTTGGTCTTTCCATGATTTACGAAGGCAGTGGCTATGAATATCGCAGACTATCACAAATTGCATCATTAAAGTCAAAGATGATCATTCCGATTGCATTTCCAGGCGCACCCAATGTGCAATCTTTAAGAAATGCATCCGGTGTTTCACTTGCAGAATTGAAAGCATGGGATGCGGCGCCTTCTAATCCAGCAATGCTCGATTCTGTCGGAGTGAAATTTGCGATCACGATGCATGGGTTGAAAGACAAGTCAGATTTTCTCAAGAATCTTCGCAAAGCAATTCGCTATGGTTTAAAAGAAGAAACAGCACTTGCCGCACTCACAACGATTCCTGCAGAAATGTGGGGAATAGACGATTTGGCGGGCACCATCAAATCAGGAGCATTTGCAAATCTTATTATTTCAGATGCGAATCTTTTTGAATCAGGTTCGATTATTTC
>DBCJ01000140.1:0-25956 GCA_002293005.1 Ignavibacteria bacterium UBA961
GAAAGATGAAATTGCAGAAGAGATGGTGTCAACCAATCTTCTTGGCGTATTCTATACCGTTAAATATGCATTTCAATTATTATCGAATGTTTCAGGACCGAAAACCATTGTAGGCATACATTCCATTGCCGCAACAACAATATTCAATGGAGCTTCGGTGTATTCAGCGACAAAAGCAGGAACGCTTGCCATGTTGCGCTCTTTCAGGGAAGAAGCCCGTTCTCATGGAATCAGTGTGATTGATGTACTGCCGGGAGCAACACGCACACCGATTTGGTCGAAAGACATGCTAAATGATAGAGGAAATGACATGATGGATCCTGATACCATTGCCAAGATCATCATTTCCGCATTGGAGCAGGGAAGAACCGATGAAGATTCTATCACGCATATTGATGAAATCGTGATCAGGCCTTGGACCGGAAACTTATGAATTATCTAATTGCAAGAGTAATTGCGTTGCATGAATCACATCAATGATCTGTATGTCGGCAACAATGCTTGTTGTAGACTCCACTCGCACATGGTTCACGCGAAATGGACTCCATTCATCAGCAACCACTTTGGGTCTTTGCTGATCCAAGAGAATAATCGGACATCCCACACTCGTAGCCAAATGCACGAAACCTGTATCGGGTGACATTGCGCAAACGGCCATGGACAATGCCATACCGATTTCCTGAAGTTCTCTTCTAAATGGATAATAAGAAATGTTAGGGAATTCTGATTGAATGGACTCAATGAGTGATTGTTCCTTCGGCATTCCAAAAAGCAAAGGAATGAACCCATTTTCCAAAAGATAACCCAGATATGCCTTGTATGAATGGATCGGCCATATATTCCTTTCTTGTCCGACAGATAAATTTACCGCTATGAAATTCTTCTCCTTCAGCCCCAATTCCTTGATTGTTTGCCGAGCGTTTTGTTCATGTTGTTCAAGAGCAGGCAACCATGGATTTCTTTCCTCATCCGAATATGTGAGTCCAAATGTTTCCACGCCCAGCATGAACATTTTGTCCCACATCGAAATCATCGATGATGCCAGTTTTGATTGCACAGAGAAATATGATGCATAGCGTTTCCCGGCAAAGACAGTGCTACTGATGGTATTGGATCCTGACAATAATCGAATGAGTATCCCATTTTTAGAAGTGCGCGCAGTATAGCAATTCACGATAATGTCAAAATCCAGCGAGCGTATTGCACGAATTTCCTGTAGATGAAGATGAGGAGCAGAGAGAATATTTGGAGTCACCACATGTATATGATCCACGGCTTCACAATATGTGAGAATAGAACTGTTTGATTTGGTGCAAAGAACATGAATCTCTGCTTCAGGGAAATTCCGTTTCACGAGTCGAAATAATGGCAAAGTGATGATCATATCACCCAATACATCATGCCTCAAAAAAAGAATTTTGCTTCCCGGAAGCACAGGGAAAGGATATTCTGCCTTCTTTGGTGAAAAAACAGCTTTTGCAAGTACATGACCCAGCTTTCTGAAGGGTGATTCGAGAAGATGTTGTATGTCTTTTCTTGAGACTCTGCGCTGATTCATCACATTAACTCATAATTCCGATATTCAAATACTCTCTTGCCGGTTAGTCGCTCAAATGCATCACATATAGCCACTGCAAAAGGTCTGGGTAATCTTCTTTTGGGATCAAAATGTTTGGTCCATAACTCATCCTCTTTGATTCTTTCCCGCATGATTTCGGGGTGGGTGCCGGAAAAATCTCCAAGTTCATAACATGTTGGAAATTCCTCTGATTTTGGAAGATGCTCTTCCAGCCATGCATCATCATGATATAATCTTCCAAAAGCCGCTTGTTTTCGAAGATAAGCCGAGGGATTTCGTACCCAGCCATAATGATAAACATGAACAGGAATGTCCAATACCCGTAATTTTCTAAATATAGATGCAGACTCCCGGACTCTGAATCCTTGTGCATCTTTCCAAGAGGTGATTGAACCTGTATTCCTAAATGCTCGAATCTCCTTCCGATACCACTGTCTGCCCATGCCGATATGTTCATAATCACCAAAAAAATGAAGATACTTGAAAAGTAGTCCTTCAATTTCTCGTTTTTTCTCTGCCTTCATCATCGAAGTTTTGAGCAATTCGATTTCTTTTTCATGCAAAACCTCATCGGCTTGCAGATATATGATCCAATCTCCCGAGCACTGTTCAAGTGCGATATTTGTCTGTTGAGCAAGGATTCTTCCACCTTCTCGCATCGAATCATCCCATATTGTTTCGATGATCTTGATCTTTGGATTATCCAATGATTGCACATATTTCAGCGTGTCATCCTCGGAATTACCGACTGCAATTACCACTTCATCACATATCGAAAGTAAGGACTGAAGCGATTCTTTGACCGGATAACCGAGTAAAAAGCCATTTCTGACAAATGTACAACCGCTGATTTTCATAGAAATTCCATAATTCTTGTTGACAAATCTCTGCATTTGTTGTCAATGTATATCAATGAAAAATCATAGTTTTGTCCAATTCTTATTCACTTATCGAACAATATTCATGAAAGCATATATTTTTCTATTATCGCTCGGGCTATTCGCTTCAACACAATTCATCAAAGCTCAGGAAAGTAGTTATTCTATTTTTCCTGGTACTGTTGACATGTCTTGGGATTATACCGAAGACTTGGACATGAAAGCCTATATATCAAGTAGTTCCATGTTGAATCAAGACATTGAATATACTGTAACAGCACTTGATATTCCAGAACAGTGGCAAGATCTCATCATTACTCAATTTTGCGATGTTCAATCATGCTATGATTTTCGTTGGTTTAAATTGGGCGATAAAAAAGAAATGAAACTGTTTGCCAATCAAAAGAATGGGATCTTGAAAGTGGATTTTCTTTTGCCAATGGATACCGTCGTCACGATTCAACCTGGCGCAGCTGAAATTGCTCTTGCTTTCAACCGAAAAGGAGAAACAAAACAAGATACCCTCAGATTTTTGGTCAATAAATCAGCAACAGGCATCAAAGAATCAAATGAACAAAGCGGATTGAATATCGTTCAAATGCCGAATGAAACTGTTCAAATTTCAAACAGCATTGGAATATCCGAAATTAAAATATATGATATCACTGGAACAATGCGTGAGGTTCACCAATGTGGAAATGCACAACTTGCGGTGATTTCCATGAGTGAATTTACAAGTGGTTTATATCTCCTTCGCATTAAAGGCAAAGATGGGAAAGAATACTCAGCCACCATCATTCAATAAGAAAAACAGAATGATTCATTCAAAGACTCGAACTTGTTTCGGGTCTTTTTTTTTATGAGAATGTGCTGAAATAATAATAGAGATAATTGAATATGCTCACTTTGCTTGAATAGTAGGTGAGAATGATCCCGATGAATAGTGTCAATAATCCGGAACCACCTGCATATACATAGAGGGAACGAATATCAAATACAACAGAAGTTGATTTGAGCATTCTTGCAAAGTACCACACAAATAAAGCAAGCATGAGAATCATGAGCCACATGGCTGATCCTGTTGCAGACAATACTTTGAACAGTGCAAGTGCAATTGGTAGAAGGAGCAGGAAGGGAAGGGCGGACCAAACGGAAATGGTGAATGCATCAATGAAGAACAATCTTGTTCGAGTGATGAAAGCTGAAAACAAAATGATTCCCGCAACTCCTGCATGTGCGGCAATGCCAATAAATGTAAAGAAGAAAAATCCAAGTTCAGGAGTCCATGTTATTTCATTTAGCAATGTTCTGAGAAATCCTGTGGGGAGTAGAATCATATACAAGTATTCTGTACCGAATGAACTCCTGAACACAAATAGCATTGTGGAAAGAACAATTGCCAAAGTCGCCGAAGAAAGAAGCCCCACAGACAATGTTTGACCCAATGATAGCAATCTTTGATCTCTGATATCCGAGTAGAAATTATATGGTCTGATCAAGGCTCGAAGCATATATTCTCTCAATCTTCGAAACTTGCTGATCAGTACAAAAAATGCTATTCCCAAACTGAAGCTGAGAAAGATGAAAATGAGCGGTGTATCACTATTTGTGGTGCCTGATCGCAATAGTGGCTCTTTCTCATCATTTAATAATGCTTTGAACATTGCATAGGACAATCTGGGTTGTCTATTGAGATCTGTCAAACCGCTGGTACTTATATTCTGATCTTCGGGATCCGTGATTGTGATTGCTCTGGCAGTGATAAAATCATTGAAACTCCAAATGATAATACCTGCCACGGAAGCTTGCTTAACTGTGCGATATCCATCCCGTATATATTGTGCTTGAGATTCAACGGAGAGAGGATCAGAAAAACCATTGAGATTTTGGGGTTGCACGGGTTTTCCCAAATGCACAATCATCGGTTGATTTCCGGCTAGAGATTTCAATCTTAGAATTTCTTTCAATTGACTCTCACCTGGCTCCCATTTAGTGGAAGAACGGGCTATCAATAAGTCTGTGTTTTGCTCATCAATCGTTTTTGTTCCAAATCGAATGGATTTATAGAGAATCTTTGAACTTACGGATCTGAACAGAGAAGCAATTTTTTTTGTGAATGCTTTGCTTAGCTTCGAATTTTCTTGTAATCCATCAGAAATTCCATATCCGAAAATCGATGGATTTCTGTCATAAGTATTTGCCATTCGACTAGCAATATTCGTGATGCGAACAAGAAAGTCTTCATCTTCCAAAAGTCCCGAAGGATAATCATATACGGGAAGATCGGACAAAATGAAAATACCATTCACATTGCATTGATGTACAAAATAAGGATGCGGATTTCCTGACTTGATGCGAATCGAATTCACACCCAAAGTTTTGAGAGAGAGTATGTCCCTCTGTATTTGCTGAGCAGTCATTGTTTGGCCGAGACCCGACACATGCTCATAATAATCCACTGCTTTCAGAATAAATGGCTCATTATTCAGAAAAATAGTAGGTGTGCCATTCACAATGGCTGACTTCGTCTTGTAAAATCCAACAGGTACTGTATAATCATCAATTGCAGAACCATTATGTGTAATTCGGATTGACATCTCATAGAGATTGGGAACTGCAGGAGACCATAATCCTGGATTATTCAGGCGAATGTCGAGTGCTGTATTGACAGTTCGATCTCTTTCAATGATGATTGTTTTTTCGGGACTTGATGCAATCACTTCATCCGTCCCATAACGACGAAGTACAGCATTAACGGTAAATGAAACTTTCTTGAGAGATATTGCCCCATACATGTCCTCACCACCCAATCGCTCGATTGCACCGGATCGGATGGATAATTGCGTTGATAACTGACATGCAGTGAGATTATCATTGAAGAATGTCTTTTGTTGCACATCTTCAATGGCTACATGCTGACTGCCAATCAAAAGCATTTCACGAATGATTCCGGAATAGGATCTTTGTGCAAAGATATGTCTAGAAGCGTGGGCAGGTGGCGGAGTGATTTGCATCTCAAGTAGATTCAATCCGGCCAATAATTTGGATTCGGGTAAGCGTATCGAAAATGGAGCCATGCCGGCAAAATATCTACCTACATATTTTCCATTGAGATATAATTCGATGTCTTCATTTGTCCCCAATGAATGAAGAGACCAATTATACATATACAATTGCTTCTTATCAATCTTAATGGATCTCCTGAATCGCACTTTCCCTGCTTTTGTTTCCGACATCGGAAGTGTGACTTGTTCCCATGATGAACCATCATCTTCGCTTTTTTCCCAAAGACCTGCCAGACTTCTCACAATTCTTGATTGTGAAGGCATGAAAATTCGTAATTGCTCATTTGTGAACCGCGCATATGTTTGCTGAGCTTCGCACTTAGAAACAGTGAAAGCCATGAGCAAAAACGGAAGCGAACAAAAGAGTATAAGTCTTTGAAAAGAAAGAGTCATCACTTGTCGTAAATAATTGCAATTTCAGTGGATGCGAGTGACAAACTTACAATCTTTTTGCCTTTTTTCCACAATTGCAATCAAGACACTCCTTATTCATTGTATTCGAGGGGTCTGCATAGAAATCTGCGATTGTTTTTGCCACATATTGTATCTGATCTCTTGTCAATTCCGGGAAAATAGGCAAAGCCAATACATCCTTGGCCGCACAATCTGAGACTGGAAAATGCTGTCCGGAGGAAGGTAATTCTTGAAAACAAGGCTGTTCGTGAAATGGAATGGGATAATAGACTTCCGTACCGATTCCATGCTCGGCCAAATATGCTCGCAAAGCATTGCGATATTGAACTCGAATCACAAATTGATTGAAAATATGATGATTGGGAGCATGTTCAGTTTTATTGGGCATACCGGGAAGCAAAATGCGATTTGCATCATTGAATTCGGTATTTCCGGGTTCTTGAGATAAGCCTAATTCTTGGAATAAACTGACATATAATGCTGCATTCGATCTTCTTGCCTGATGCCAGGATTCCAAATACGGAAATTTTATATTCAAAACTGCCGCCTGAAGAGCATCAATGCGGAAATTACCACCAACAAAGCCATGTTTATAGCGCTCTATCTGACCATGATTACGCATTTGTTGCAAATGCACGAATAAGGCATCATCATTCGTGGTGATGAGTCCTGCATCGCCAAATGCACCAAGATTTTTTGTGGGATAAAAGGAAAAACACCCCATGAGACCTATTGAACCAACTGGACGACCATCAGCCATCTGCGTACCAATTGCTTGGGCGCAATCCTCAATCACCGGAATATTGTGAGCATTTGCAATCTTCATGATTGCATCCATATCAGCGGCTTGACCATATAAATGGACAGGTATGATGGCTTTTGTCTTTTCTGTGATTGCCTTTTCAATGAGAGCGGGCTCAATCATGAATGTAACGGGATCGACATCCACAAAAACCGGTTCTGCATGCAATCGAGAAACCACGCCGGCAGTGGCAAAAAAAGAATATGTGGGAAGAATTACTTGATCTCCCGGGCCGATATTCAATGCCATGAGAGCCATCAGCAATGCATCAGTACCGCTTGAAACTCCAAGTGCATGTTTGGTTTTGCAATACTCAGCCGAAATTTGCTCCAATTGCTCTACTTCTTTTCCGAGAATGAGTGATTGTGATTCCATGAGTGAAAGAATCTTTGGTTCAATTTCACTGCGTAGTGTGGCATATTGAAGTTTGAGATCGAGCAGAGGAACATTCATGTTTTGATTCGAATTTGTTCAAAAAAAGTCCCGTCAATTTACGCAATATCAAAGAAAACAAAGAAGCCCCAAAAAGGGGCCTCAATTATTTCACGAAAAGCATCTCTCGATAATTCGGCATCACTCGTAAAGCGTCGGGTAAAAGGCGCTCTATTTTATCTGAACATGTGCGCACTGTATTCATTGCAGGAATAACATGTCTGTGTACATGATGTGCTTTTTCATGGATGGACTCACCACCGAGCTCAGCATTTGCCGCATGAAGAATAGTGAGTGAATCATGCAATTCATCACAAAGTGCTGTTAGATCTTTGATGCCTGTCAATACTGCATTACTATGAATGGAAAGTTCTTTCATTGATATCGCAAGGGCAGATTGCTCCTTGAGTACAGACATCGCCGCAGGTAATATCATCGTGGAAGCTATCCATTCAGTTGTTTCGCCTTCGATATTGATTGTTTTGAAATAATGATCAAACATCACCTCGGCACGAGCTTCCAATTCTCTTTTGGATAGCACATGATGTTTTTCAAACAAAGCAGTATGCTGTGCAGAATCCAAAAGAGGTATGGCATTCATGGTATCGGGAAGATTCAGCAAACCTCTTTTTTCGGCTTCTTCTGTCCATTCATCAGAATATCCATCACCATTGAATACAATTCTCTTATGCTTGGCTATGATATCGGAAAGCAATTCAAGCAAAGCTGATGAGAAGTCTTTTCCTTGTTCAATCTTGCCATGCAATTCAGTTGTCAATTCCATTATGGCATCTGCAATGATCGTATTCAGAACCGTGATGGGGAAGGATGATGACTGTGAAGATCCAACGGCACGGAATTCGAATTTATTCCCGGTGAATGCAAAGGGGGATGTGCGATTGCGATCTCCTGCATGTCTTGCCAAATGTGGTAGTACCGGTGAACCCAATCCCAAAAGACCCGCTTCCGGAGTTGTATTCTCGATACCTGTTTCAATCTGTTCCAAAATGGAACTCAATTGATCGCCCAAGAAGATGGAAATGATTGCAGGTGGTGCTTCATTCGCTCCCAATCGATGATCATTTGCTGCTGATGATACGCATATTCTGAGCAATGCCTGATATTGATCAACAGCTTTAAGTACGGCTGAACAGAAAAAGAGGAAGATCATGTTTTCTTGCGGAGTATCGCCGGGATCAAGCAAATTCATTCCGGTATCGGTGCTGAGAGACCAATTGGTATGCTTTCCGCTCCCATTCACACCTGCAAAAGGCTTTTCATGCATGATGCACACAAGACCATATTTGCGAGCTGTGTTTTTCAATACTTGCATGAGCAATTGCTGATGATCAGCCGCGATATTTGAATGTTCATAAAGCGGTGCGATTTCATATTGTCCGGGAGCCACTTCATTATGTCTAGTTTTTACCGGCACGCCGAGTCTATACAATTGATATTCCGCATCGGCCATAAAGCTTAACACTCGCTCTGGTATTGACCCGAAATAATGATCTTCAAGTTCTTGACCACGCGGTGGCTTTGCGCCGAATAATGTTCTTCCGCAAAGCATGAGATCAGGTCTGCGATAGAAAAATTCCTCATCAATAAGAAAATATTCTTGTTCAAGTCCAACGCTGGAGTGTACCTTTTTTGCCTGAATGCCAAATAATGGAAGCGCTTTCAATGTGGCCCTATTGAGTGCTTCAATTGAGCGAAGCAATGGTGTTTTTTCATCGAGTGCATCTCCGGTCCATGAAGCAAATGCCGTTGGTATGCAAAGAGTAGCACCATTGGAATGTCGCATGATGAATGCAGGAGATGTTGGATCCCATGCAGTATAACCACGAGCTTCGAATGTTGCTCGCAAACCACCACTTGGAAATGAAGATGCATCCGGCTCACCTTGAATCAATTCTTTGCCGGAAAATTCTGTGATTGCTCCACCTGATGAATTTGGTGAAACAAAACTTTCATGCTTTTCCGCAGTACTTCCTGTAAGTGGTTGAAACCAATGCGTATAATGCGTGGCTCCTTTTTCCAAAGCCCACTCTTTCATGGCAAGTGCAACAATATCAGCGATTGTTCTATCGAGTGGAACGGCATGTTCCACGGTGGAAAGCAGAGACTTAAAAACCGGCTTGGAGAGTTTATTACGAAAGACATCAATAGTGAGAACATCTTCAGCAAAGATTCGCGTGATATCCGTGGGAATGGATTCCGCAGAACCATGTAATTTCCAATTGTTTACAGCGGCAAGAACATCATAATTAGCTGAGAGTTGCATTGAATGTACCGATTAGAATTGAAAAAAAGAATTCATGAATGAGAGGTCAATGGAAGTGTGAGTGACTCGATATGCGTGGAAAGGACTAAATTTGTGATAGTTCTTTTCACTCCCGGAATTTGTTGCAATCCGGATAATAGGCCTTCTAGTGATGCAGTGTTCTTTGTTCTGATTTTCAACAGATGTGAGGCATTGCCGGTGATAGCATGACATTCCAGCAATTCAGGCATTGTTTTGCATGCAGAAATGAATTGCTCATAATATACGCTCGATTCTATATCAACAAAGACATAGGCAGTCAAATCAAAACCAAAATCATCTGCTTTTAATTGCGCATGATACCCTTTGATAATGCCTTGTTCTTCCAATTTTCTGACATGTTCACTGACAGATGCAACCGACAATCCCACTTGCTCGGCTATCTGACTGAGTTGCATGCGTGCCGATGACTGAAGAAGTGCACAAATTTTACGGTCAATTTCTTTGATTTCAGACATATTGTCAGAAAAATGATGATAAAACGCCTTCGAAACTAAAAACTTTTCGAAAATTATGCAAAAAACTAAAAAATTTTCATTTGGCAAATTCCTTCTTCTTATCGGTAAAATCCTGATTTCTTCAGTCATTTTTTCCGTATTACTAGTTGCAATTTATACTGTTGTTCATCCTCCGATCACTCCATTGATGTTGATTCGTCCGGTTGAGGGAATATTTTCCGGGAAATTTGTGGGCATCAATCGAGATTGGAAAAGCTATGATGAGATTTCACCTTTTGTGTTTCGTGCAGTAATTGGTGCCGAAGATGGAAAGTTCATGAAACATGATGGATTCGATTGGAAAGCAATCAAAAGAGCAAGAAGAGTGAATGCGATGAGGAAAGGAAAACGCTTGATCGGTGCAAGCACGATTTCCATGCAAACTTCGAAGAATGTGTTTTTATGGCCCGGCAGAAATTATGTGCGCAAGGCATTGGAAGCATATTTCACAGTATTGATTGAAGCAATTTGGGGCAAGCGAAGAATTTTGGAAGTATATGTTAATTCTATAGAATGGGGGAATGGCATCTATGGAGTCGAGGCGGCATCACAGGAATATTTCAAAAAACCGGCTTCGGAATTGACTAAAAGTGAGGCTGCTTTGCTTGCAGCTGTATTGCCGAATCCAAGAAAGTGGTCACCTGGAAAACCAACACCATATATTAAGAAAAGAGCGCGATCGATTCAAGGGAGAATGGGCGTTGCGATTCCAAAATAAAAAAGCGGGAGCATTCGATGGAATTTCCCGCTTAATGAATGTCTATTCAATCAAAGCTTCAGCGCTTTCTTTACTTCGGATTCAATCTCGGCAAAAAGTGCTTCATTGCCTTCCAAGAGTTTTCTGAAGCTGTCTCTACCTTGCACGCGTTCTTCTTTGTATGTGAGCCATGAACCGCTTTTTGCTACTATTCCATGTTCTATGGCAACATCAAGCAAATCACCAATCTTTGAAATTCCTTCATTGTAGAGGATATCAAACTCAGTTTCACGGAATGGTGCGGCAACTTTGTTCTTCACGACTTTTGCTCTTACGCGATTACCGATGATTTCCTGTCCATCCTTGATCACATCCTTGCGTCTGATATCAATGCGAACGGATGCATAATATTTCAATGCATTACCACCGGTTGTGACTTCAGGATTACCATAAATCACGCCGATTTTACTACGCAATTGATTGGTGAAGATAACGCAGGTGCTTGAACGACCAATCGCTGCATTGAGTTTTCGCATGGCTTGTGACATCAAACGAGCTTGAGAACCCATTTGAGCTTCGCCCATATCACCTTCGATTTCAACGCGAGGTGTTAATGCCGCTACTGAGTCTATAACAACCACATCAATCGCATTGCTACGCACAAGTGTCTCAACAATCTCAAGTGCTTGTTCACCAAACTCGGGTTGAGAAATCAAAAGATTACCCAGATCCACACCTAATTTCTGGGCATATTTCGTATCGAGTGCATGTTCGGCATCCACAAAAGCGGCAATTCCGCCACTCTTTTGTGCATTGGCAATTATATGCAAACAAATGGTTGTTTTACCGGATGATTCGGGTCCATAAATCTCGACGATACGACCTTTTGGTACACCGCCAATTCCCAGACATGCATCGAAGGAAATGGAGCCTGTGGAAATTGCATCGATTGCGATCGGCTGTGCATCAGCCAAGCGCATGATGGATCCTTTCCCAAATTGTTTTTCGATTTGATCGATTGCACTTTCAGCCAATTTCAGCTTTGATGCATCAATCTTTGAAGTTGACTGTTTGTCAGCTACTTTATCGGCTTTGGATTCTGCCATGAATTGCATCCTTCAGAGTAATGTGCCAAGCTCATTGGGAGTCTGTTTGAGCCCGGCTAGGAAATTATCATTTACCCCAACTCCCACATGTGCAAATTAGCACATTAAGCAAGCATCAACAATATGCTTGGGCTTGTTTCAGGGAGATTTCAGGGCAATTGTGGAAAAATTGTTTAAGATTCCGCTTGTTGCTTTGTACGCTTCGCAGCTCTTTGACGAGATGTGGTGTCCAAAATCTTCTTTCTGATGCGCAAATTTACGGGAGTAACTTCAAGTAATTCATCATCTTCAATGAATTCAATGAATTGTTCAAGACTCATATCTCGCGGGGTATCCAATTTCACGATTCCATCGGAACCACTTGCGCGCATATTCGTCAAATGCTTCGCACGACAAGGATTGATGCTAAGATCATCTTCTCTTGAGTTTTCACCAACTACCATTCCTTCATAGATTTCAATACCGGGTGCTACAAATAAAGTGCCTCTTTCCTGAACCATTTCAAGAGCATAAGCAGTAGAAACACCGGGTTCCATGGACACCAAAGCACCTTTTACACGTCCGGTGAGTTGACCTTTATGTGGTTGATAATTATGGAATGTATGGTGAATAATACCTGCACCTCTTGTTGATGTGAGGAATTCTGTTCTAAATCCGATAAGACCGCGAGCGGGTACATAGAATTCCGCACGAATGACATCAGCAGTCGGCATCATATTGACCATTTCACCTTTTCTTCTTCCAAGAATTTCGATGACTGTACCAACATGTGTATCGGGTACATCCACAATTACATGTTCAATCGGCTCGAGAAGTGCACCTTTTTCATCACGCTTGAACAATACCTCGGGTTTTGATACAGCGAATTCATATCCTTCTCTGCGCATTGTTTCGATAAGAATGGCAAGTTGCAATTCGCCTCGACCTGATACTTTGAATGTATCCGGTAAATCGGTCTCTGCAACGCGAAGCGCAACATTGGTGCGAAGTTCACGGAAAAGTCTCTCACGCAGTTTCGGAGTGGTGACATGTTTTCCTTCTCTTCCGGCAAAAGGAGAATTATTCACGCTGAATTCCATCGCGATTGTTGGTTCTTCAATATTGACATATGGCAATGGTTCTATATCGGATGGATCTGAGATTGTATCACCGATGTGCACATTTTCAAAACCGGAAAGAGCGATGATTTCACCCGCTGCAGCTTCGGTGATTTCTTTTCTTTGTACGCCTTCATAGGCATACATTTTGGTGATTCTTTGTTGTTCTACCGAGCCGTCGGGTCTGATCAAGAGAACTG
This sequence comes from Ignavibacteria bacterium UBA961, assembly GCA_002293005.1. Lineage (GTDB taxonomy): Bacteria > Bacteroidota > Ignavibacteria > Kapaibacteriales > UBA961 > UBA961. The sequence goes on from DBCJ01000140.1 coordinate 13,091, forward strand.
AATCACCGGTTTTCACGGCACCCATTTGAATTCTACCGATTGCAATTCTTCCGATATAATCACTCCAATCGAGGGCAGTGATGATCATTTTGAAAGGTCTATCCGCCTCAATCTTCGGAGGTGGAATTTTCTCAATGATTTTTTCCAATAATGGAGCTAAAGTTTCAGGTTCTTTATCGAGGGACAAAGTGGATTTTCCTTGCTTTGCGATTGCATAAATCACAGGGAAATCCAGCTGATGATAATCTGCGCCGAGTGCGATGAATAGTTCCAGAACTTCATCCAATACTTCAGGAGCGCGTGCATCCGAGCGATCGATTTTATTGATGACGACAATTGGAGTAAGCGCAAGCTCGAGTGCTTTTTTCAATACGAATCTTGTTTGAGGGAGAGGTCCTTCAGCCGCATCCACAAGTAGCAAAACGCCATCCACCATGCTCAAAATACGCTCAACTTCACCGCCGAAATCAGAGTGACCGGGAGTATCAACGATATTGATTTTGATATCATTCCAACGAACGGACGCATTTTTGGCCATGATGGTGATCCCTCTTTCTTTTTCAAGATCATTGGAATCCATCACGCGTTCAGTGACGACTTGATTATCTCGGAATGTTCCTGATTGTCTGAGAAGATGATCCACCAATGTTGTTTTTCCATGGTCAACATGGGCGATGATTGCGATATTGCGAATATCTGCGCGGGGTGAGGTATTACTCATTGAAGATTAGGCCTTTGAAACAAAACAAGTTGCAAAGATACGCACTTTTGATGGAACTCATCCCATCACGAGATGGCATTATGAGCGAAATCCGTAGTTTGTATGAGGTTAAAGGATATGTTATGAATATGAAACAAGAAAAATCACAAGTTCTCGAAGCAATCATCATCATTTTGGTCATTGCAACATGGCTGATTGGAGTCATTGCATATGCTTATGCACCTGACATCGTACCCATACATTGGAATCTGGAAGGGAAGCCGGATAATTATGCTCCAAAAGATATTGGATTATTCCTGCTCCCGCTCATAAATACGGGTTTATATCTGTTTTTATACTTCATTCCGAAGATAGATCCAAACAATGAGCAATTAAAACATTCCATTAAAACGCTTCAATTGATAAGACTTGGTACGCATGGTCTATTGGGTATGATCATGATTTGGACCACTCTTTCAATCATCGAAGCCTCAACTGTCAAACCCGAGTGGATATTCTCCATCATTTCACTCTTTTTTGCTTTTCTCGGAAGGGCGATGGTCAATGTGAAACAGAATTATTTTGTGGGTATTCGCACTCCTTGGACTCTCAGCAATGAACTCGTTTGGGATGATACACATCGCTTCACATCGCCTTTGTGGTTTTATTCCGGAATCGGGATGGCGATAGTCTCGGCTCTGCTAAGTTTTATGGGTTTTGGTGCAGAAATTATACTCACGGTATTTCTCATATGGATTGCCATTATTGTGATTATTCCCATTGCTTATTCTTTCAAGAGATTCCGCGAAGAAAAAAAATCCATTCAGTGAACGATTTTTGAAACTGATGTGTTAGAACCACCTGAATGTATTCTTTCATCGCAGGTGAAGTCATGCCACGATCGACTGTTCAGCCGGAACATATGCAGATAATCGATCAAAAGATCTTGGATGCCCGCATCGAGGGGATCAATCTCACGAGCGGTACATTGCAGGAAGAAATGGGTAATTCGATTGTCTTATTCATTTTCCTCAGACATTTTGGATGTCTATTCTCCAAAGAAATGGTGATTGATGCCAAGAAGATGATGGAGAATAATCCTTTCGCTCCTCAACCAATATTTTTCTTTCAAGGCTCTGTGAAAGATGGCAAGTCATTCTTTGATAAATATTGGCCTCAAGCTCGTGCCATTGCTGATTTGAATCATAGATTCTATAAGGCATTTGAAGTGAAATCAGGTGGAATGAAAGAAATGTTTGGTCCGGATGTATGGAAATGTGGTCTTCGGGCCGCGGCAAAGGGACTCATAATCGGCAAGCCAATTGGTGATCCATTTACTTTGACTTCTGTCATATTGGCGCAAAGGAATCTAATTCTTTGGCAATATAATTCCGTGCATGCAGGTGATCTTCCATGCTTGACAAAACTTGAACATTTCCCGCATCATACTTCAACCGTGTATTCGGTGCCGAGATAGAAACTATTCGGTGAGCACTCAACTCAAACTGTTCGTCGAGCGAAGCCGAGACGAGAAATCTGATGCACATACACACTCCTCACCTCGGCTTCGCTCGGGGTAAAAAAAACATTTCGCCCCGATGGGGCTATTATGATGTCGCCCCTCTGGGGCTAATGGGATATTGCACCCCGAGCGAAGCCGAGGGGTGGGGCTAAAAAACAAAAAGTCCTTTGTTTTCACATGGAAAACAAAGGACTTTTATTATGTAGCGAGGGAGGGACTTGAACCCCCGACCCACGGATTATGATTCCGTTGCTCTAACCAGCTGAGCTACCTCGCCACTCTGTTCATTCACGAGGAATGAAATTAAGACTGCAAAAATACGATAATTCCGTTTCGAGAAAAACACTTTTTATTTGAGACCTTCTATTTCATCACGAAGTTGAGCAGCCTTTTCATAATCTTCATCCTTGATTGCTTGCTCCAATTCAGCTTCGAGGCGCTCTTTTTTGCTCAAAGAAGTTGACGGACGTTTCTTTTGAGCTCCATCTTTGAGGAAGAAATCGATTTCTTCTTCTTCAGTATCTTCTATGTCTAGTTCATCAGAATCATCATCTTCATCATCCTTTCCTTCATATTCTTCGAGCGAGAATCCTGCAAGATCCAAAAGGGAAGAAGCAATATACATTGGAGCTTCAAAGCGCAAAGCGACGGCAATTGCATCGCTTGGTCTGGCATCAACAACTGATTCAATGCCATAAAAGTGAAGTGAAGCATAGAATGTGCTGTCTTTCATCTCATGGATGAAAATCTCGGTCACTTTTGTATCGAATGTTTCAATAATGGACTTTATCAGATCATGTGTCATCGGCCTGCTTGTATGGACGCCTTCCATTTCATAGGCAATTGCTCCGGCTTCAGGCGCACCGATCACTATGGGTAATCTACGATCACCATCGACTTCTTTCAAGATCAAAGCATAGGATCCATTGCTAGTCGGACTTTGTGATAATCCCAAGACCTCGACTTGTATTTTATCTTTCATTGTTTCATTCCGAATTATGTGACCCCAAGACAAAAATGGCCGTATCGACACGGCCATGCAATACTATGATTTTTTCCGCATCATGAATGCAACATCGCTTTCAGCTTTGCATCAAGAACAGGCAATACTTCAAAAACATCACCAACAATGCCATAATCGGCAACTTTGAAAATCGGTGCATCCTTGTCTTTATTGATGGCAAGAATGAATTTTGATGAACTCATGCCGGCCAAATGCTGAACTGCACCTGAAATGCCACAAGCTACATAGAGAGAAGGTGACACGGTTTTTCCGGTTTGACCCACTTGCTCTCCATGTGGTCTCCAGCCGGCATCAACAACCGCACGGGAAGCGCCAACCGCGGCACCCAATGTGGAAGCCAATTGTTCGATGATTGGAAAATGCTCCGGACCCTTCATTCCTCTTCCGCCGGACACGATGATATCTGCCTCGGCAACATCCAATCTTCCTTCATTTTTTACAATTGATGTCACTTTCACGCCTGCATGCTTGGCTTCCAAGCTGGGTGCAAAGGAAGTGATACTTGCATTTGCTGAGCCTTCTTGCTTTGCTGTGAACACATTTGGTCTGAGCGCAATGATTGAATGATCAGATACAGACTCAACAGTGATATGTGCCTTACCTGCATAGACAGGTCTTGTGGCCTTCACTTTGCCACCTTCATTCACGAGTGCAATACAATCAGGCAAAATTCCTGCTTTGAGTTTTACGCTCAAGCGGGGAGCAATCTCTTTTCCAGAAGCATTTCCGGAAAGGATAAGCGTGTCTGCAGACACTGATTGCGCATATTGAGCAAGCGCTTCGGCTGTGGCTGTGGATGAATAGGTGGAAAGAAGATCATGCTTTGCGAGCACTACAGATTGCACGCCATAGTTTCCAGCAGTTGCAAGTGCCTGCTCTGAACCATGTACTGCAAAAGCCGTGATTTGTGCATCGCCGGCGATGGAGCGCGCGGCTGTCAATGCTTCATAGGAAGTTCTTTTCAGTGAACTTGCATCTTTGGGTTCGATATAAACGATGATATGTTTCATGAGTGAAATCTTCCAGATTAATTAAATAACTTTTGCCTGTTCATGGAGTGCAGTGACTACTGATGCAATTTCTGCTTCGGAGTCACCAACTATCATTCCGACTCTTTTCGAGGATGGAAGTGCCATAGATGTCAAAGACACCAATGCAGAACCATGACATGAAGCAATCTCTTCAATCGGTTTGCTCTTTGCTTTCATGATATCAGGCAATTTCGGATAACGAGGATCATTCAAACCCTTTTGTGCACTGATCACGCAGGGAACTGAGCATGTCAATACTTCTTTTCCACCTTCGATATCTCGCTCGGCAGTAATGGCATTATTCTCAATATTCCAAGATGATACGACGGAAATTGATGGAAGATCAAGCATTTCTGCAACCATTGGTGCCATCCCGGATGAGTCAAAATCAATGGATTGTCTTCCAAAAATCACCAAATCGGGTGAAATCGATTTGGCATAACCTGCAATATTTTCTGCCACATTATATGAATCAAGAATATCATCGGTTTTTACGATGCCGGCTTTGTCGACTCCCATCGCAAGAGCGGTTCTAAGAATCTCTTTCGAGGTTTCAGGGCCAACAGTCAAGGCCGTTACCGTGCCTCCGAAACGCTCTCTCAAGCGAAGACCCTCTTCAATTGCAAATTCATCATAAGGATTGAGAATGAACTTGATGCCGGTCTTTTCAATGGATTTTCCATCGCCGGATACTTGGATTTTGGCTGTGGTATCAGGTACCTGTGAAATACACACAAGGATATTCATGGAGTGACTCCGTGTTTTTTGATGGTGATCAGTATGCAAAATTAGGGAATTTCAAGGATTGAAAATCAGTGAATTTTCCACGCTTTTAGCGGATTAACTTGAATAATTCGACTCTTCGACAGCGTTTGTTATAGATATCTTCATTCTCGAAGGGTCGAATTTTCAGAAGAGCTTCCTCACCTTGAGATTCTGCTTTCAACATTTTGGCCGGCACACCAAGTTTCACAAGTTGTTGAACAATGAAATCAGCTCTTCTTTGACCCAGCTTCATATTGTATTCATTTGATCCAACCTGATCCGTATGTCCAACTATCGAGAGAGTTTCAATGCTTGTTTGAAATTTCTGCAAATTCAACCCCACTTTCACAATCGCATCTTTCCATGAAACCGGGGTTTCATTCCCATTAGAATCCAAAAGGAATGGATAAGGATCCTTGAATTCATTTGTGGGAAAATTGATGCGAAGTGCAATGGTTTTGGGTAATTGAAGCGGATCAGACAAATAGGCATTATTGTCAGACTGCAAAAATGTGGTGATGAATGCTGATTCAAAGAGCTCATCTGATTCTGCTGAAATTCGGACAGGTCTGTTTGTAGCCACTTTCACCCTGTATCGACCGGTGGTATCGGTCATTTGCTGATCAATGACTTCATTCTCTGGATATAATGTGGTGGTTACTTCTGCATTCTTTACCGGCTTTTTGCTTTCTTCATCAATAACTCTCCCTTCAATGGTGATGATAGTCTTGGGGTCCAACTTATCAGCTCTTTTGAGTGCGGGAGATGTCATTTGCCATTTTACAATAGGCGTCTGCTTCACTGTATCAAACTGATAAGCAGGATGATAGACAAATATGTCGAAGGAAAAATCATCTGCCGGGGATGATTGATTGGAACTATAATAGAGCAATGTATCTATACGATTACTTGGTGAAGATGGAAATAATTCATCATAAACGGTATTAATCGGAGCCCCAATATTTGCGGGTTGTTCAAATGCCTTGGCGAGTGCTATAGAATCTCGGACTTTCAATGCTTTTTTAATAGATTCCGGATCAAACATGGCAGAAAATATATCGTAACCGCCAAGATTTGCATGACCAGATGAGGAAAAGAGCAAAACATTGCCTTGTTTTGTAACAAAAGGACTCAATTCATCACACTTTGAATTGATGATATGTCCGCAATTCATAGGCTCGCTCCAAGCCTTGCCTTCCTTTGCTGATACATAAATGTCCGTACCTTTTATCGATCCAATTCGATCGCTTACATAAAACAGCAATGTTCCATCGGGTGAAAGGGTGGGATGCGATTCCCAGTGTAAAAGGGAAGAGACATCAATATTATTCAGGGGTTTTACCAAATCTTTTGCTAGTTCCGACATGATGATATCCGCATCTCCCGGATATGCACCGGCTGAAACTCTTGCGGCTATTGCTTGCTTGGAATCTCCCGTCACAAAACCAAGTGAGCCATTTTCCTCCATTTCAGGGGTATATATCTCTGAAACAGTCTTTTCATTATAAAATCGAATGGATCTCAAAATCTGACTCCCACCGGCAGATGCGGTATTCCAAATGGTCGAATCCTTGAGAAATGAAATATTCCATTCATCGATCACGGGAGAATTCAAGCCTTCAACCGAGCGAATCCTCATAAATCGCTCTTTTCCCTGAGATGCGGTATCCAAAACAGGACCCGTGAAGCGTTTGGGATAACAATCTTGTGATGGAGGCGGAGGACAAATCAGATCTTTGAATAAAGAACGGGGGCGCAGCACCGTGCAAGAAGACAGCAATGCCACGAGCGGAAACATAAGTATCAGTATGCGAAATAGATATGTCATATCGCAAATTACAAATTCAATGTGATTGTGATCATTCCGGGGATATGATTGTCCCTATGAATGAAAGAGGTATTTTTGCACTTCAATGTCAATTCCTTCATTTGGATTCATGAGTCAATTCGACATATTTTCAGCCGATTCAAGCGAACAATCGCCCTCAAAGCGAGCAGAAGAATTGCGCGCGATCATCAATTCAGCAGATCATGCCTATTATGTAGAAGCTCATCCAATCATGAGTGATAGGGAATATGATGGGATGTTCAGAGAATTGCAAGACTTGGAACAACATGATCCAACACTCCTCACACCTGATTCCCCAACGCAAAGAATAGGTGGCTCTCAACTCAAAGAGTTTGTTCAAGTGATGCACAAAAAACCAATGTTATCGCTTGCAAACACATATTCTGAAGAGGAAGTTCGTGATTTTGATGAAAGAGTGACGCAAGGACTCGATAATCCACATCACCCATATGTATGCGAATTGAAAGTTGACGGTGTTGCTATCAGTCTTCATTATCGCAATGGTGTATTGGAAAGAGCCGTGACTCGTGGGGATGGTGAAATTGGTGATGATGTTACCGCCAATATCAAAACCATAAAAGAATTACCTCTCAAAATTCAGCATATTCCATTTGAAGAATTGAATCAAGAAATGGAGATCAGAGGGGAAGTCTACATGGAAAATGCCGCATTTTTGGCTTTGAATCAAGCCAGAGAAGAAGCCGGAGAGAAGACATATGCAAATCCAAGAAATCTCACTGCAGGTACGCTAAAACAACTCAATTCAAAAGAAGTAGCCAAAAGACCACTCAAAATAGTCTGTTATTATCTTGATGGAAATTCAGAGAAGACCAATATATCTCATGCTGAAAATCTTATTCATCTAAAAACAATGGGTTTTCCGATCAGCCAATACAGCAAAAGAGTTGACGATATCGATGCTGTGTCTAGATTCTTGAATGAATGGGAATATCAGAGAGATCAACTTCCATTTGGCATCGATGGCATTGTAATCAAAGTCGATTCCATTCCTCAGCAACGCATTCTTGGTACAGTAGCGAGAGCCCCCAAATGGGCAATCGCATATAAATATGAAGCTTTAAAAGCTGAAACAATCCTTCAAGATATCACATTTCAGATTGGAAGAACAGGAGTTGTGACACCCGTAGCCGAACTTGAGCCGGTATTTTTGGCGGGAAGCACAATCAGCAGAGCAACCTTACACAATGAAGATTTTATTCTTGGATTGGATATTAGAATTAGTGATACCGTCATTGTAGAAAAAGGCGGTGATGTAATTCCTAAAATCACTGGATTTATTGCATCGAAAAGACATCCGGATGCTTTGAAATTTAGCTTCCCAAACTTATGTCCTTGTCCCATCAATTCTGATTTACATCATCCGGAAGGAGAGGTACATTATCTCTGCATGCATCCTGAATGTCCATGGCAGATTCGTCGCAGACTTGAACATTTCGCTTCAAGAGATGCCATGAATATTGAAGGATTGGGAGAAAAAGTGATTGATCAATTCGTGGAATTGGGTCTTTTGCATTCCATTGCAGATATTTATTCTCTTCAGGAAAAAAAAGACAGCATTCAATCCCTCGATCGATGGGGCTTGAAAAGCGTCGATAAATTATTGGAATCCATCGAGCAAAGTAAGAATCAACCATTCCGAAAAGTGTTATTTGCCCTTGGCATTAGACATATCGGAGAAGGTATGTCAAAGACTCTTGCACAACATTTTGGTTCGATTGAAGCTTTGCAAAATGCAGATCTGAATCAATTACTGGAAATCAAAGAAGTGGGTAATTCCATTGCAAATTCACTCATTGAATTTTTCAAAGATGAACATGAAATGTCAATGCTCAATACTCTAAAACATGCAGATCTTTGTATGAGTATCGATGAGTCTGAAATGGCGATTCGAACAGATGAATTTTCGGGTTTTAGTATTGTATTAACCGGAGAATTATCTGCTTTGACAAGAAAAGAAGCCTCGGAAGAAATAGAAAAAAGAGGCGGAAAAGTCACCGGATCGGTCAGCAAAAAAACAACATGTCTGATTGCCGGTGAACAAGCAGGATCCAAACTGGACAAAGCACGCGAATTGAATATTCCAATTCTCACAGAGCAAGATTTTCTAGCTGTGATTCAAGGAACATTACCATTGACTTCATTTTTAGGTTTACCATGAAAGCTATTTTTATTCTCCTTCAAGCATTGTTCTTATTGACTACCATGCTCAATGCAGGCACGATGCAGATTCAACCTGCAATGCCCAAGCGAGGTATTGATACTGTGGTGATTCAATACACCGCATCAAAAGCATCTCTCGCAAAGGCAAAAAAAATCTATGCGATCATTCATAATTATACCGCTCGCGATAAAAAGCCATATGCCGTGCAATATGCATTGGAATCATTTCCGACAGCAAAAAGTAAAGACAGTTTATCGTTTATTGCAAAATTTGTTCCGAAGACTGATGCCGCACTCATACTCGTGAAAGTTGGTGATGGTACAAAATACGGTGATAATAATAGCGGGAATTACTGGGAATTGCTTCCACTTGACAAAGATGGAAAAATACCTGAAGGACAGTCACTGAGAAGAATTATTTCTTATTCCGAATCATTCCCCGAAGAATGCGCACGAAAGCAGAATATAGCATTGGCAATGGAGATATTGCAAAACAATAAAGATTATTCTTTGACTACATTTCAAAGAAATTTCTTTGAGAGAATACTTCCATTCATGGCAAAACAAATTGACAGAGATAGTTTGAAGAAATCAATGTCTGCTTTTTTGACTAAGAATGCTGTTGATACGGATTCCGAAGCGGAAAATAGGATGTTGAGTCAAGCATTGCGCATAACAGGAAATCCTGAAATGGCAGATTCTGTTGAAAAGCAATATGAATATCTACATCCACTAGACGAATTTTCCGAAGAAGCTTCTGCGAATAGAGTATTCTCTTCAAAAACGAAAGATGAATTCATTGTGAATGCGGAAAAATATATCAATCAATATCCTTCCTCATATTCTATTCTATCCATTGCAGAATCCTATATTCGCGTGCAATTGAAAGAGGGAAAACTTGCAAAGTTAACAGAGCGTTTTCTTCGTGATCCAACCTTGCCAACCACGCCATCTCTCGATCTAGCGAATACATTTCTTGAATTGGATTCTTTAAAGGAAGCTCTGCGTTGGTCAGAAAGAGCTGTGTTCTTTGCAAAAGATGATGCATCTGTCGTGCAACCAAAGTATTTGGCTCCTTGTGAATTTACAGAAGAGCGAAGAAAAATGATTGCCGAAGCAATGCTGGCACCTGCTTTTGTATACAAGCGCATGAAGAATCATGAAAAATCACTATTACTGTATAAGGAAGTAGCGGAAGGATATGCTGATAAGTTGGACTTGTTACAAATGACATCAGTATATCAAAGCATGATTGAATTGCTTGATGCTCTTTCGAATCAACAAGAAGCTTATGCATTGGCATCGAAGGCAATTTCAACGGGTTATATGTCCGATAAAATTCTGTCTGATCATAAAGCATTATTCGAGTATCTGAGCAAGCAAGACCTAATCAAAGGCGAATATGAGACCGAGATTACAGAACTCAAGAATACCGGATTAAAGGCAAAACAGCAGTTGATTCTTGAAGATCAACTTTCACTTCCACCGGTTCCCGGAATATTAAAGACAGCTGATGGAAAAACTATCACACCTGATGATTGGAAGGGAAAAGTTGTATTTATTGATTTTTGGGCAACTTGGTGTGGTCCATGTATACGTTCATTTCCAGGTTTGCAAAAATTATATGACAAGTATAAAAGCAATCCTGATGTGATTTTTGCGGTGGTCAATGTATGGGAAAGAGTTGAAGATAGATTCGCATCCGTCAAGACATTCCTCAGCAAAAATCCATATACATTCCCAATTCTTTTTGACTTGAAAGATGAGATGGTAAAAGGATATGGCGTGACGGGCATTCCATCCAAGTTCATACTTGATAAAAATGGGATTGGTCGATTCATGGAAGTTGGTCTTGCAGAAGAACAAACATTCATTGATCAAACATCAATGAAAATCGATGCTTTATTGGCACAATGAGAAGGAATCATGTCAGAATTACAAAGTGAAATTCAAAGGCGAAGAACTATAGCCATCATCTCGCATCCGGATGCGGGAAAAACCACATTAACCGAAAAATTACTCTTGTACTCAGGAGCAATCCGTAGCGCCGGTGCCGTTACCGGAGGGAAACATAGATCCACCACATCCGATTGGATGAGCATTGAGCAAGAGCGCGGAATTTCCGTGTCTTCAAGTGCAATGCGCGTTGAATATGATGGCTTCTTGCTTAATATCCTCGATACTCCCGGTCACCAAGACTTTTCTGAAGACACCTATCGCACGCTCATGGCAGTCGATTGTGCAATCATGCTTCTTGATGCAGCCAAAGGCGTTGAGGAACAAACAGTGAAGTTGTTCAAAGTGTGTAGAGATCGCGGCATCCCCATCATAACTTTTATCAATAAAATGGATCGTCCGGCACTTTCCCCATTTGAATTGATGGATAATGTTGAGAAGGTACTCGGAATCACGGCTGTACCACTCACTTATCCAATTGGTGATGGACCCGGTTTTCGTGGTGTATATGAAAGATCCTCCGGTGTATTGCATTTGTTCGAAAAAACAGAGGGTAACAAACATAGAGCTCCGGTAAGCACAAAAGGCATACATGATCCAAGTTTCAAAGCATTGATCGGCGAAGATGCGCATGCAAAATTTCTTGAGGAAATTGAACTTGTTGAAGCCGCACTTCCTCCTTTTGAGCATGAAGCATTTTTGCAGGAAATCATCACACCGGTCTTTTTTGGAAGCGCAATCACGAATTTTGGCATTGAAAATTTTCTCCAATATTTGATTGACTTGGCTCCATCTCCTCAAGGTATGGGGTCTTCTGCAGGACTTATTGCACCCGATAGTTCATATTTCTCGGGCTTTGTATATAAGATGCAAGCGAATATGAATAAAGCACACAGAGACCGCATTTCTTTCTTTAGAATCGTGAGCGGGATTTTTGAGAGAGGCATGACGGCAAAGCATCCGAGAAGTGGAAAGGAAGTGAAAATTAATTATCCTTTTCAGATTTTTGGACAAGACAGAGATATCATCGATGTGGCTTATCCGGGTGATGTGATTGGTCTTTCAAATCCTGGAACATTTCTTGTGGGTGATGTACTCACAACAGGACCTGATTTCACAATTCCACAATTCCCGAGATTTGCTCCCGAGATATTTGCAAAATTATTTCCTGCCTCAGGATCATTCAGCAAGAGTTTCCGCAAAGGAATTGAGCAATTAGGAGAAGAAGGCGTCGTGCAGATTTTCAGCGATGCACATCATTCTCCAACTCCACTCATAGCCGCGGTTGGTGAACTTCAATTGCAAGTGTTTCAGGCTCGAATGGAGTCGGAATACAATGAAAAGGTGAAATTGGACAGACTGCCATTCACCAGAATGCGCTGGCTTGGTGGTGATGTAAAACCCATGAGTGCAACATTGACTTTTGCTTTCGATGATGCTGATCGAGAAGTGATTTTGTTCAAAAATGACTGGGAAATCAGCTATCACAGAGATCGAACCGAAGGATTGATTCTCTTGGATAAACCTCCTATTGCATAAAAAAAAGCCCCAAATTGGGGCTTTGTTGTTGTGGTGAAAGCGGGATGGGTATGAGTGATAAAGAATCACTAAATTACTTTCACATCATCTAAACCAATGGAAATGTAGAAATGTTCCCATATTTAATCCTTGTTTTCACAATATTTCCATTACAACTTCTATATGCCGGATCGGGTACTATAATAAGTCCTGTCATTTATCCGGCTTCAATAGAATTGTTTGTTTCACCTGATGGAAATGATACAGAGAATGTAATTGCCAGTGCAGACTTTCCTTTACGGACATTCGATAGCATATTT
>DBCJ01000140.1:26025-38746 GCA_002293005.1 Ignavibacteria bacterium UBA961
AAAAAGGGTATCTATCATTTACAATCTCCTTTTGAACAATTTCAAAAAGATTTCTCCATCATTGCAACTGAACTTCGGAAACTCCATGTTTCATTGATTGGTATTGATGATTCTGTAGTAATTGATGGATCTAAGATTAAGAAAAACGGTGGCTATGGTCTGATTAGATTATGCGGAAGTAATATCCTCATAAAAAATATCACTATAAAAAATGCATCATCGTACGGAATTGTGATTGGTCAACCATTTGCAAGAAGTACAAATGTCTTGATTGAGAATGTACATATTGACTCAACATTTTCCCATGGTTTATTGATTGGTGATATCAATTCCAAATCTGATGACACAGTACTGATACGAAATTCACATTTCACAGAAACGAATCAGATGAATGCATGGGGGAATTCAAATCAATGGGGAAGTGCTCTTAAATTATTTGGAGCTGGTCATATAATGGTGGATAGCTGTTACTTTGAACATAATTGGAGTGAAGCAATATCAATCAACAATAGTCGATATGTCAAGATTATAAGATCACATTTCATAAACAATTTCGCACCATCGATTTATTGTGACATTGCACGAAATGTGACGATTGAGCAAAATATGTTTATTGCAAATGCTGACAGCGTCATGTATAAAAAAGGGAAAAGGGGCATGGTTGCCATATTACTAAGCAGTGAAGCTTGGGATCCTCTTGCTACAGATCACAAGACTTCAGACATTGATATATTTTCTAATATCTTTCTTGGTCAGAGTGGTGTCCTGGATTTATGGGAGGGAACGGTTTCATTTCTTCAGACATCTGCTATTGAAAATGTACGATGTGCTTTCAATTCATCTTTTGGGATGTCATCAGGTAATAATTCTAATAATACAGGTATAATATCAACTGTGTTTAGCTCTCCGATTCCTTTCAATAGGTCAATAAACAATGTTCTCATATACGGGAATATATTCTCCGTTGATCCATTAAAATGGCCTACAAGTCTATGGTTTCGAGCTCAACAGAATATAAGTCAAAAGTTTACATTCATTGGAAATCGATGGAACGCAGCATTTCCAAGTATTGGTAATTTTTCCAATGATGATACAAAGTTTTTACCAGACACATTTTCTACCAGATTTAATGAGTTAGTAGATTTAAGAAAAAAAGTAGCTGCGATAAATGAATGTAAATTTGATTATTGGGGAAGGCAAAGAGGGAATGATTCCACTTTTGCTGGTGCTTTTGAATTCAATGAAACTTTGTCAATATTAAATGAATCCAATCAAATTATATCCTCCTACCTATTCGCATACTTCCCTAATTCAAAATGCAACATTCCAAAGGATTGGAATTGTTCGGAAGTAATATGTTTAGGATTAAAAGGTGAATTATGGAAACTGAAAATAACTGAAAGGGATGAACAACTACTATTGCCGGGGAATGGTCCATATTTTCTATACCCTCAATCAAGAATACCTTAATTGAGGAATCTTTTCATAATTCTTTGCAAACCATGTATATACTTTACAATTCTAGCATGCAATATTGTAAGATTACTGACAAATGCAGTGTTGAGAAACAATACATCAAAATGGGTATGCCTAGAAAACACTATGCAGGCAAATCCGAGTGATTCGAGTCTTGAAATCACATCTAACACATCTTGTTCCATGTGCATTTCAGGTATGAAATCATGAAATTCAACAGTTATCTGCTTTATTGAGCGAAGAAGCTCATCGGACATACCTCTGAATACTGCGATTTCAGCACCTTCTATATCCATTTTCAAGGCATCAATTCTTGAGATATCATGTTTTTTGAGGAGTGAAGACATTGAAATCGTTGGTACTTCAATGGTTTGGGCATGCTCCTCGGTTTTTCGAATGAGAGAATTCGACTCCGGATTTTCAGAAAGGTGAAAAGACATCATTCCATCAGAATCTGAAGCGGCATAATGATATGTTCGGATATTTCTGGTTTGTTTGATGGATGCATATAATTCAGGCATGGCTTCTATCACATGACACATGCAATGATATCGCTCACTGATGATCGAACTGAATTCGCCTTTATGTCCGCCCAGGTCAATGATGATGCTGTCGGAATTCAATAAACCATCATGAATATGATGGCCTCTTATACAGGGAAATGCCATGGATTTACGCAAGATTGAATGATTAACTGCGTAAAGTTAGCGGTAATCCGAAGATTCACCAAGCAAAGTCCATGTTCTCCCGTATACAGACTATGGAGTCTGTCACTGCTTTTTTGTAGTTTTGCCATTATTTTCGGGCACTTAGCATCATGTCGGATGAATGTATATGACTGTAAAGAAATTACTTTTGATCAGCATCGGGGCAATCCTCTTTTTACTATTGGGGATGACAATCTATATCACTGTATCTATAGTTGATGAACTACCATCATTTGACCAACTTGAGAATCCACCGCAAGAATTGGCAACAAAAGTATTGAGTTCGGATGGAAAGATTCTTGATATGTTTTTCATCAAAAAACGCTCAAATATCCCATATGACAGCATTCCTAAAGATGTGATCAATGCATTGATTGCCACAGAGGATCGTGCTTTTTATGATCATTGGGGCATACATCCAATGCGCATTGCCAAAGCTTTCGTGAAAAATATCATTGCATTCAGAGCAAAGGAAGGAGCTTCAACTCTATCTCAACAGCTAGCGAGAAATTTATTCTTGAACCGCGAAGTAAGCATCACGAGAAAGCTCAAAGAAGCCATAACCGCCGTAAAAATTGAGCAAACCTATACCAAAAAAGAAATCCTTGAATTGTATTGCAATACAGTGTATTTCGGTAAAGGTGCTTATGGAATTCAAGTGGCATCTGAATTGTATTTCAAGAAAAGTCCTCGCCAGCTTACCACGGCAGAATGTGCCTATTTGATTGCATTATTGAAAGGTCCTGAAAACTACTCAGCCATTGGAAATTATGAGAAAGCCTTGAAAAGAAGGAATCTTGTTCTGTCCATGATGGCGGACATGGGGTATTTGGAAGAAGATCAATATTATTCATCTCTCATACAGCCCATCTTTTTGAATAGAGGAAGGCTCGGCATGAAAGAGGAATCGATTGCCCCGCATTTTGTTGAAATGATTCGTCAGGCTTTGGAAAAGGATGATCAATTCAATTTGCAGGAAAATAATCTTTATCGAGATGGACTGGTGATTTTCACCACGCTTGATTCTCGCATTCAGCAATCGGCTAATGAAGCTGTGCAAGAACATCTTGCTGGATTTCAGGAGACATTTCGGAAGAATTGGAGCTGGAAAGGAAAGCAAAAATTGCTCAATTCCCTTATCAGACAAGCCGTCATGGAAAAACCGGAATATCTGAGTTTATCAGATCCCGCAAAGAAAGAACAAATGATGCAAGAAGCAATGAAGAATCAGAAATTCATTGATTCCGTAAAGCTCAAAGCCACGACCATTCAAACCGGAGTGAATGTGATTGATCCCATGACCGGACATATCGTGGCAATGGTCGGCTCTTCACCCGAAGGACTCGCCTTGGCCGGTGATTCAAGATATACACTGAATCATGCCGTTCAAATCAAAAGACAACCGGGTTCTTCATTCAAACCATTTGTCTATGCAAGTGCCATGTTGAATGGACTCACTCCTGAATCATCTATTGAAAGCGGACCATTTTCCTATACATTACCTTCCGGCGGAGTATGGAGTCCAAGCGGTTCTTCCAGCGGCCCTATTTCACTTGCAGGAGGTTTGCGCTATTCCATCAATACCGTTGCCGCGCGATTGATAACTGAACATACATCTCCTTCTGAAGTCATAGCCCTTGCGCATAGAATGGGAATCAAGTCCGATTTAGATCCATTTCCTACAATAGCATTAGGAGCAGAAGAAGTGACTCCGCTTGAGATGACCTCTGCATTTGGTACTTTTCTCAATCACGGCATCAGTATTGATCCAGTATATATTCAAAGAATTGAGGATAAGCGAGGAAAGGTCATATATCAGAGAAGCAGACAAATCAATTTGGTTGATGCTCTAAGACCTGATATCGCCAAAGCTATGGTAAAAATGATGCGTGGTGTTGTAACCGGTGGCACTGCCTCTTCCATTCGATCATTTTTCTCTTATGATGCTGCAGGCAAAACCGGTACAACCAATGACTATGCCGATGCCTGGTTTGTTGGACTCACTCCGCAATTGGCAGCAGGTGTTTGGGTCGGATTTGATGACAGGCGAATCAAATTCACCGGTTGGTATGGTCAGGGTGGGAAAGCAGCCGCTCCAATCTGGGGTAGAATGATGCAGAAAGTGTATTCTAAACCCGGCATGCAATATCGATTGAAGAGTTTTGGATTCACTCCGGCAGATTCATCGGAAATGTCGGATTCAAAAGAATTGATAGAAGAAAATACAATACCCAAAAAATTACAAGACAAGAATCTGGAATTCGAATAATGAATATACAAAGCCCAAGAACTTTCACCATGAAGGATGGAACAGAAATTCCAATTGGAACTTTCTATTGCATCGGAAGAAATTACTCAGCACATGCAAAAGAAATGGGCGCATCTGTGCCTGATAAACCACTTGTATTTTTAAAACCCTCCACTGCCTATATTCCATTTGAAAATGCTGTGCTGACATGTCCTGTATTTTCCAAAGAATTGCATCATGAGGTAGAAATTGCGATTGTGATTGGTCATGACATACCAATTGGATTGCAGAGCGGATTCGAAAAATACATTGCAGGTTATGGTATTGCCTTGGATTTGACTTTGCGAGATATTCAAAAGATTGCCAAAGAAAAAGGTGAGCCATGGGCAATTAGCAAAGGTTTTGCAGGATCGGCTCCCGTTTCGACAATACTTCCATTTTCAACATATCCTCATTTCACATTTTCTCTTTCCATCAATGGTGAAATTCGACAAAAAGGTGATACAAATGATATGGAAAGAACATTTGAACAACTCTTGGCATTTTGTCATTCCATATTTCATCTCAAAGCCGGCGATTGCATTCTTACGGGAACTCCCGAAGGCGTTGGCCCATTATATTCCGGAGATATCATTATAGCCCAGATTGATGATTCTTTGAAAATGCAATGCACAATAGCATAATAGAGATCCAATCCATGAATCATACCTCGCTCAATACTATTTTCATAGCAGTCATTTCGCTTCTATTGTTTGGATGCTCAAGTCTCACCAATATGGGTGGCATAGATGAGATGATCACAAGAACAGAGAAGGATATTTATACCAGAACTTTGCGCGATACAGCAATCATTGATGCCGTCAGAAATGCTCCTGGTCAAAGAGATAATGGCATAGTGTATCCAACTTCGCGTATCGTGGAGATGAGAAGAGATGTGATGCAGGTTGATTCTTCCACGACGAGAGATTATCCTAATTTCATTCGCATCGGTTTACTTGAAACCATTGGAATAGTAGGTGGTGGTTCAATGCAAAATTCTCTCAATGGAGGATTATTTGGAATCTTTGGATATTTCAATCGCGACTATGATAATAGAAGGGCACCATCAACCAGTAATATTTTCCCCGGCGCGATTTATCGTATCGGAATCATGGAGAAAAGACTCCGCTGGTTCAATGATGATCCCGATTGGACCTTGGGGACGCATTATTATGAATCCATCATTGGCGACAATAGATCCAATAATACGCTGACAGGCATTGCACCGATCTATATTAGGAAGCGATTCTTTATTAAAGAAACGATTCCATATGTGGCCATAACACCTGCAATCGGTTTTTCTCTCTTTCCTGACCCATATGTCAATATTAGTGTTTCCGGTGATTTAGGATCCATCGGTGGCATGAATCTTCGTACATATATCGGTGTGGCAATTCCATTCATTGCTAAAAACTATATCCCTTATGCCGGAATCGGTACATCATTTCTTGATTTCTTCAATCGCGTACCCGAAACTGAAAAAGAATGGAAATATCATGAACATTCCGGTTGGCAAATTGGATTGGCAAGTGTTATGGGAGCTTTTTCCAATGCTGAAAAACCATTCTTTGATCCGAACACGAATACTCCTTTCAAAGGTATAATCGCTCGACTTGCTCCGGCTTCGATGTTTATTCCATTGGGGAATAACAAATTCACTTTGGGAACTTCACTCTTTAATCTCTTGCTCTTTGGCAATAGCGAAGGAGGCATAGGAATATTGCCAATCAGAATAGGGTATTGGCAAAATGTGATCTCTGATGATGCTGTCGTGGAGCCATTCTTGGAATACAATTATTATCCCACAAATATGGTTCACATGGGAGCCAAATTGGCATTCCGCATCAGCAAGCAAATCAATGCTTTTTTGCAGGCAGGTTATTCCTCGGGCTCACAAATAGCACAACTCAATGATACATTCAATACGCTTCGTGACTTTGACATTTATTATATCGGCTTGGGGATAGGTTTGTATGACAGGATATTCTACAAGGATGAAATGCGCTATGGCAAGTAAGAATATAGCGCGTTTATTCTTGACAGGATTCACTGCTTCCATGGTTCTTTTGAGCGGATGCATGGAGTATTTGGATAGTTTATTGCCACCTGCACCCGATTCATTTGAATGGAGAAGCGGTTTTTTTGTTCGTTGTTTGGGACAAGTCTTATCTCCGCTTGAAACAGTCGATATCGTCTATGAAAATGGATATGTCTTGAAAGAAGATGGCAGAGTAGCGCTCTCTGTACCAAGAATAACAGATTTTCGTTTGCTCATGAATGCATCTGTATTGAAAGGCGATGGGCTAAGAGTTATTCTCAGAAAAACAATCAAAGGTGATTCAACTTTGCCGGGAATTACATTCGATTATACCCAAAAAGGTGTACTTATTCGTGATGGTGAGCGGATAGTGATGCAAACAGACACCATTAAAGCAGTTCCCGGTGTGGAAGAACTGATTAAAATTGACTCAGAAGGAAAAACCATCAGAATTGAGATAGGTTGCGCAAAACCATGTATATTTACGACCGAAAGCCTTGGTACGGAGTTCGTTTTCACGAATTCTTTGCCAAATTCCAAAGTTGCAGTCAATGGTCTGGAATTCCTTCCCATGCGACTCACAAGACCAAGCATTCGATGATCATGATGAAATATTTGTATTCGATTCTCCTTTCTTTATTCTTATTCCTGTTCCAAGGGAATATTATCACTGCTCAAGTTACGGGAGCAATCAAACTGCCTAAACCCGGAATGATGAAACCGGGAGAATATGACACCACCGCAATCGAAAAAGCAGAACTTCTTTCCAAAGAAACACTTGGTTTGGTTGAAACTCCGATTGATCCGGCTCAATATTTTCTTGGACCGAATGATATTTTGACTGTTTTCATCGCGCCAATTCTATACAAACCGGAAGTTCCATCCCATATGGACATACCTGTTTCTCCCGATGGAAGAATCATCATCCCAGGTATAGGCGCCATTAGGATTGGTGGTTTATCTCTTTTGGATGCGGAAACTTTGGTAAGTACGGAAGTGATGAAAGTATTAAAAACTCCGTCGGTTTCTTTATCACTTCGAAAAATGCGCACATTCAAAGTGTTTGTGAGAGGGGCCATTCGAAAACCGGGAATCATTCCTGCCACTCCTGCAGACCGAGTATCTGAAATCATAGATAGAGCAGGTGGATTGATGTATGATGCATCAATTAGAAAAATCATCATCACTCGTTCAGCGTCATCTTCCCAAACTCAATCAATTCCTGTTGATTTGCACGATTTCTTTTACAAAGGTGACAAAACAGGAAATCCATTCTTGAATGGAGGAGATGTGATATTTGTTCCGGCTCAATCTTCAAATTTGACTTATGAAGTTAGCGGCGAAGTTGGCAAACCCGGAACATTCGAGTTTAAAGAAGGTGAAATGCTTTCAACTGCGATTATATCTGCAGGCGGATTGCTCGAAACAGCTCGAATGGATTCCATAGAAATTTCAAGATTCAATGAAGATAATCGAACCATCAAAACTTGGTTTGTCAATGCAAGTGATGCAGATTTTGCATTGGAATCAGGCGACAGAATAGCAATTCGCAAGAAATATGAATGGAGAAAACCGCATACAGTTTCAATTACTGGTGAAGTCATGAAACCCGGACGCTATGCGATTGATCCAGAATCCGTGAACATACATGAATTGATTGAAAGAGCGGGTGGATTAACCAAAGAGGCATATCCTCAGAGTTCACTGTTGATCAGACAAAGTGATGACAATAATGTGTATGACATTGAATATTGGAGATTGATGGCACTTCCTCCCGATGCACTTTCAGAAAGAGAAAAAGCATTCATGCGGGAAAAGAAAAGAGAGATTCGCGGTATGATTGCTGTCGATTTTTCTTCACAAAAGTCAAAAGGTATTTCTCAAATGCCTCTTGAGCATGAGGACTCCATTCATATCACCAGAAAAAAAGATTTCATCAATGTGTTCGGTAAAGTGAAAAATCCCGGTAGAATTAAATTCAATCCTCAATTTTCTTATCTTGATTATATCAAATCAGCCGGTGGATTTTCCACTCGTGCAGATGAAGATGAAACTTTGATTTTGAAACAAAGAGGCGAGCAATTCATTGCTGAAGATGATGAATATGAATTGCAACCAGGTGATCAAATCTTGGTCCCTGAGATTCCGGAGTCCAAAGTGACATTCACGCAGATTCTCAGCATGGCCTTAACAATTACCGCACAGATTGTGACAGTCGTTGGGGTTTTGTATACATTATCTCAACAATCAAAATGATATCAATGAATACAACAGAATCTCCAACATTGATTGATTATCTACAAAAGCGATTAAAAAGCATAGTCATCATATCTTTCGTTTCGCTTTTGACTGGTTTGGGTTTGAGTTATGTGATACCTCATACATATCTCTCCACTGTCATGGTGCTTCCTGCTGATCAAAAAAATTCAGGAATGGGTCTGGCTTCACTTCTGTCCGGCTCTCTTCCCGGTGGATTAGGTGGAATGATTCCCGGTACAGATGCCAAAAATAGTTTTCTCTCTCCTGAGATTGTTTTATCGAGGTCACTAGCTGAATCCATTGTGAAATCCAAAGCACTCGATACATTCGCTCTGTTTTCCGCAATACCCGAAGAAGAGAAAGCAGAAGCAATACAGGAAGCATTGAATATTGATACTCGCAGAAGTGGAATTGTGATCATAGAAGCTCAATGGGCAACATCATTCTTTCCCGATACAGAACAAAAAGGACATGCCGCAGTCATGGCCTCCATCATTGCAAATAAAGCTTCATCCGGTATTGATGCTTTGATCAAAAACAAGAGCATGACATCTGCAAGAAGAGCAAGAATATTTATCGATACACTCATGTCTCAAAATCGTGTTTCACTTGACTCTGCCTATGAAGCCATGCAAATGTTTCAACAGCAGAATAAAGTATTGGAGCTAGAGAATCAAGCAAAAGCTCTCGTGGAAAGTGCAGTTGCCGCCGGTGCCGAATTATCAAAAGCACAAATTGAATTATCCGTTGCTGAACAACAATATCAATCTGATGCACCTGCCATTGCACTTTTGCAAAAGAAAGTTGCATCATTGAGAGGTCAATATTCCAAAGTGCAAAATGGGGGTGTTTCAAGCGATGCATTTTCCATCCCATTCTCCAGATTGCCTGCATTGTCCAAGACTTATGTCACCATGCTTAGAGATATCAAAATCATGGAGCAGATCAATGCATATTTGCAATCTCAGAGGACTCAAGAATATATTCAAGAAATCAGAGATGTTCCGGCCATACAAATCATTGAAGCCGGAATTCCACCCAGAAAGCAGATTTCACCCAAAAGACTTGTTTTCGCCTTTCTTACAATGTGTGCAGGTTTGGTGATTGCATTCGGATATAGTATTTTTCGAACCATTCAATCTCAGAAGACACAAGTTTCTGTTGATTGATTTACATTTTACATCATGAGGTGCCTCTTTTGAGAGGAGAATAGGGAAACCCGTGAAAATCGGGTACTGTGGCGCAACTGTGAACCATCTTTGATGGAAAGTCAGGAGACCTGCCTCATGTTTTTACATCATTGTCTTTACGACAACATTCGCGCTCCACGAATGAGATGGTTTTATGGCTTTGCCATGCATGATATACTCCTCTTCATGCATTAGCATCATGATAATTCCTTTTCTTTCGGGGCAATCGCAAGGAATATCTCATGATAAAGCTCATCCTCGCCGCATTGCTTCTCACTTCTTCCGTGCTACAAGCACAAGTGCCGAAGCTTCTTCCAACAGGTTTTCAACCCCTTTCCATTCATCAAGTTGATGATACGGTACATGTGTTTTGCAATGGAAATGATATCGACTTTGATGGTATCTATGAACCCAATAATGGTGAATTACCGGCTTCTTGGTTGAAGTATCACGCAAAATCCGGAAATCTTATTGCTCGCAGAGATGTCACACACACATATTTTTCAATTCCTTTCAGGCCTGCATTCACGAATTCGAATTTCTATAATCCCAATGGAAATTCAATTGAAGTCTATGATTTGATGTCACAGCAATTGATTGATTCTGCCATACTGACTCTTCCAAATCCTCAATCAACAATTACTGCACTATGTGCACTTTCCCTAAACTTGGATGGTGAAGAGAAAACAGTCATTGCAATCTCTCATAAAACTTCATTCACACAGAATGGAACCTTCGGTCTGTATAGCATTGCGGACAAAAAAAACATTGCGGAAACTGAAGTAGGAATCAATCCTCAAATGATTAAACCTTTCCGAAATCTCCTGGGTGAAGTTGAATTTACCATACTTTGTGAAGGGACATTTGGAGGGAAAAATTCCAAATTGTATAGGCTCTTACCAACTCCATCTTCAGCATTGCCTTTCAAGACTGAATTCTATGATCTCGGTGATACAGGCAATTTCTTTATCATTCAAGATCAACTAGCACTTACTGTAATGAATGGTTCTCATGAGATTATCCCATTCAATTTGGCCACAAATACAGTATTGCCCGGATATCCAACCGGGACCACCGGATATGATGGTCCTCGAGAAATAGTGCTTGACACTATAACGAATCGAGTGTTTGTTTCTACATATGCTTCAGACATACGCATCGGATCATATATCAGTGGTGATGTTTTGGGAATTTTGGAACCAATGGGAAAACCTGAAGGATTGGCCATTATTGATGGTAAGCTTTGGGCTTGCAATGCCTTTAAAAAAGGAGAATATGCTCCTGATTCGACAATTGCCATATTTGATATTGGTTTGACTTCAGTTCAAGAAAAGGCAGGCTCACGCATTTCAATTACTTTGAAGCAAGGTTTATGTACAATCATCTCAGAAGAGAACTTTACAAATGCGGATATACGAGTTATTGATGCGCATGGCAAAGTAGTGGTGTCAAGAGCCATGTCGGGTCATTCTTTACAATTCTCCATGCAAGATTTTCCACAAGGATTATATGGCATTCATGTGAATGTAGCCAAGTCTACAATGAATGAATTGCTTTTGCACTTGCAATAATCCATAAATCCCCAAGATTCTCGGTGAAAAGGGAAGAATTATGGTATTTTTGCACATCATTGAATTCTTCCCGGTGAAATGATGGATCTCTATTTCTTAAGACATACAACCGTAGCGGTTGATAATGATGTTTGCTATGGTCAAACAGAAATTCCGGTAGCTTCAAGCTTTTTGCAAGAAGCTTCGGATACAATGAAGCTTGTACCCGATAAAATGCATGCAGTGTATTTTTCGAGTCCTACCCGTCGTTGTATTCAGCTGGCAGAGTTCATCAGCAAAAGACCTGCAATGCAGGATGATCGATTGTCTGATTTGAATTTTGGTGCATGGGAAAGAAAAAAATGGGAAGAGATCGATGAAGAGGAGCTTCAGGAATGGATGCGTGATGTTGTATTTCATAGCGTTCCCGAAGGTGAATCTTATGAACAACTGATTTTGCGAGTGAAAGACTTCTTCGAGGATATCATCACAAAGAATTATAAAACAGTCGTGATCTCAACACATGCAAGTGTGATTCGCGCTATTCTGTCTTATGTGCTTGAGATTCCGTATCAAAGAACCTTCGATATGCATATAGCTTTTGGAAGCATAACAAAGATCAGCACGGATGGCGAATCGGTCACCGTGGAATATATAAATCGCGTTTAACTGAAGAATCAAGCATGCAATCCATCTATGATGATTTCACCGAAGAATTTGTGACTTCGGGCTCAAAGCAATCGAATGCAATGTTGGACTGGGTATTGATCCTAGTTACAACATTGCTTTTTGCAATGGGTTTGATTTCAATTTATAGTGCCACATATGATGCAGGAATGAGTGAGTATTTCACGAAGCAATTATTATTCGGGATAGTTGGGGGCGGTGTCATGATCGCAATCATGTTCATGCCTGAACGATGGCTCTTTGACTATGCCTATATTCTTTATGGCATTGCAATGCTCCTGCTGATTGCGGTTATCGTGATTGGAAAAACTGTCTATGGTTCGAAGAGTTGGTTAACAATCGGTCCGATCACATTTCAGCCATCTGAATTTGGGAAAATTGCCACGCTATTGGCTGTTGCCCGCTCCATTTCCTCTAGAGGAAGAGATCTTAGCAGTTGGAGCGATCTGATCATGCCGATCATATTATTTGCGATTCCAATTGGACTCATCATGTTGGAGCCTGACTTTGGAAGTGCTTCCGTTTAT
>DBCJ01000138.1 GCA_002293005.1 Ignavibacteria bacterium UBA961
CCACTCGAAGAATATATTGAATCACATGCGAATGATTGGAAAGAAAATGTACTCCAACAAAGTCGTTCATGGCTGAAACAAGGCTTGAATGATAGAGCCGCAACGCGAGACATGCAATGGGGAATCAAAGTGCCCGTGGAAGGCGCCGATGGCAAAGTGATTTATGTATGGTTCGAAGCCGTATTGGGATATATTTCGGCAACAAAGCATTGGGCGAAAAGTCAAGGACTGGGACCGGATGCATGGAAAGAATGGTGGTCTGCTCCAAAAGGCGAAGACAGAAATTATGTTGCTTTTTTGGGGAAAGACAATATCGTCTTTCACACGCTGATTTTCCCGATGCTCTTGATGTCCAAAGGCGACATGATACTCCCGCAATATGTACCCGCAAATGAATTTCTGAATTTCGAAGGAAAGAAATTTTCTAAGTCGAATAATTGGGGAATTTTCCTGAGAGATTATCAAAAAGATTTTCCCGGCGAAAGCAATACCGATATCCTGCGTTATGCACTTGCGACGAATCTTCCGGAATCGAAAGACAGTGATTTTACATGGAAGGATTTTCAAGCAAAAACCAATAATGAACTCGCTGCAATTCCGGGAAATTTCATCAATCGCGTCACGCAATTCTTGACGAAAAACTTCGATGGGAAAGTACCAAATCTTGAAGGGAAATATTCTGAATTCGCCAATCAATGGCATGCATTGATTCATTGGTTCAATGAGAAAACCTGGAATTCCAAAGAAGATATGATTGCTGAGATTCCTGCATCCTTTTCAGAAATCTTCAATGAACATGATCTTCTCATGATTGCATCCTTGCACTGGGGAATGCAAAGTACCAAGCAATCCTATTTTGGATTCAGATTGCGCGATGCCGTGATGGAAACAATGAATATCGCTCGTTCAGCAAATAAGTATTTCAATGATGCCGAGCCATGGAAATCCATCAAAGGAAATCCTGAAGAGGCGGCAAAAACATTATATGTCTGCTCGCAAGTGCTTAATGCATTGTCCATCGCATTTGCACCCATCATTCCACATACTGCAAAAAGTATCGCGATTGCATGCGGTCAGGAGCCCAAAACGGGAGATCACTCCTCAATCGGACTCAATTACTGGAATTGGATTGCGCAACCTGTCCTTGAATGCGGACAGCATATCGCGCAACCACCGATTTTGTTCACAAAACTCGAAGATTCTGTCATAGAAGAGAAAATACAATCCATGGAACAAGCTCAAAAACCCTCTGAAGAATTGATATCAATTGAAGATTTCAAAAAAGTGAAATTGCGCACCGCGAAAATCATTCATGCAGAAGCAGTTCCAAAAAGTGAAAAATTGGTCAAACTGCAAGTCGATTTGGGTGATGAGCAAAGACAAATTCTCGCCGGAATCGCAAAACACTATTCACCCGAATCCTTGATCGGAAAAACAATCGTCGTGGTGGCAAATCTCAAGCCGGCGAAACTCATGGGTATGGAATCACAAGGAATGCTTCTTGCGGCAAATGCCGAGGATGGTTCTTTGGGACTCGTCATTCCGGAAATAGATGTCATTGGTTCAGAAGTTCGTTGAGGTAAATTATGAAAGCAAGTATTGACTGGAAAGGCGGAATGTTGCTCGAAGGTAAGAATGCCGAGGGCATGTCCACATATTTTGACACTCATCATCCTGAGCAAAAACATGGCACTCCGATGGAGATCATGCTTCAAGCGATGGGATCTTGTTCCATAATGGATGTGATTGCAATTCTCGAAAAGAAACGCAAGACAATCACGGCATTGCATGTAGATATCGATACGGATAGAGCATCCGAGCATCCGAAAGTATTCACAGCCGTGAGACTACATTATACATTGATTAGTCCGGATGCCGAACTTAAAGATCTGGAGCGTTCTGTAGAACTTTCGCAGCAAACATATTGCAGTGCATCCGCGATGTTTCAAAAATCCGGTTGCGCTGTATCATGGACTTGCGAAGTGAAATCCGCTTAACATTTTCCCAGCATTTTAAGCCTTTCGATTCTTGATGCTTCATTGCGGAGAAGCCATTCATCTTGACTCAAAATCGCATAAGCAGAAGCAAAAAATGGTTGTGCTTGATCATGATGTCCTTTCGCGAGCAGGCATTCACCAATTTCTTCAACCAAGTAACCATCATTCGGAAGACTGCGCTGTTTGCGCTCATCCGCAATCACATATAATTCCCTCAAAGCCTCATCAGTTCTGTTCAGTAGACGAAGCATCTTAGACATGGACCAATGCGCAATCAATGCTTCTTCATGTCGATGTCTTTCTCTATACCATGTTTCATTATTGAGAAAACATTCCAAGGCTTGATCGAATCGACCCAATCCATGCATGGTCCAACCGATATTATTATACAAAGACCCCAACCAACTCTTTGTTTTCGCATCTTGAGAATCCTCGGCAAACTGCATCGCCTTCATATTCCATTCTAGTGCTACTTCTCCCTCTGAAATGATACCGAGCATATGTGCGGCATCCACTGCATGAAAATCAATGCCATGTTCAACTGCTTCATTCCATGCAGTGAGAAAATCTTCACGGCCACGGTCTTCGATTTGCATGGAATTCAATAATCTTCCTCTCTCAAGATGATATCGAATAAATGGAATGATGCGATCTATGCCATTCAGATCATCGATGAGATCTTTGGCAGATTGAAGATATGCATTGCATCCTTGAGCATCATGGAGAAGACTTTTGCAACGAGCAAGTTGAGTGTATAATTGAGGAAGAAGCGTTGAATCTTCATGTTCTGTCAGTTCATCGACATATTCCAAGAAAGCTTCTTCTGTTTGAGCAGGATCTTGATATTTCCACTCTTTTTCAAATTCATGTGCTTCAAAATTCATAGTCTTTCTCCAGTTTCAGTGGAGAAGATACAAATGTGATTCACATCAAAATGTACAGAAATATCCTTGCCATTTGGATGCATTTCAGAGACGGGGAGTCGCATGGATTTTCTCGTTCCACCGGAAAGCATGTGTAGAATCATTTCATGACCATGATATTCAGATTGATCGATTGCGGTTTTCCAAATAGGACCGGAGATTTCATATGCCTGAATAGAGCAATGCTCCGGTCTGATACCGACAGTAATATGTTTGGGAATGGATATTTGTGTTGAGAGCACAGAATGTGGAATGGAGAATATTGCACCTCCATTCTCCTCGGTGAAATGTATCACATCTCCTTCTGAATGTGCAGTACCTTTGAAAAAATTCATGTTCGGACTACCCAGAAAACCGGCTACAAAGAGATTATTCGGTGATTGATAAATCTCTTGTGGCGTTCCGATTTGCATCAATTTTCCTTTATTCAATACAGCGATTCGATCACCCATTGTCATCGCTTCTGCCTGATCATGCGTCACATAAATGCCTGTGATGCCGAGTCTTTTCTGAAGATTCACGATTTCTGCACGCATGTGGAGTCGCAATTGCGCATCAAGATTTGAGAGTGGTTCATCGAAAAGGAAAACTCTTGGCGTGCGAATGATTGCCCGGCCCAATGCCACGCGTTGTCTTTGTCCACCCGAAAGTTGTTTTGGTTTTCTGTCTAGTAATGTTTCAAGTCCGACGAGTTCAGCCACTTCTTGCACGCGCTTTTTAATTTCGCTCGGATTCACTTTGCGGAGAGATAATGGAAATCCCAAATTCTCAGCCACCGAGAGATGCGGATAGAGGGCATAATTCTGGAATACCATACCGATATCACGAGATTTGGAGGGCATATCATTGACGATTTGATCATCAAAGAGCAATTGGCCACCGGTGATGTCTTCAAGTCCTGCAATCATCCGAAGCACCGTGCTTTTTCCGCAACCCGATGGGCCGACAAGTACGAGTAATTCGCCGGGATTGATGGTGAGTGATAAATCAGGAATTATTTGTTTTCCTGATTCATATTCTTTGACAATATGTTGTAAGGTGACTTGTGTCATGAATGCTCCAAAATATTCTCTTTTACTCTGCTATATTGTTCATCGCAATTGAAGTGCTGACAAGTGAGCATAGACTCCATTTTGTGCAATCAATGCATCATGAGTTCCATATTCAATGATTGAGCCTTTGTCGAAGACTGCTATAGCATCACAGTTTTTGATGGTTGATAATCTATGTGCGATGATGATTGTAGTTCTCGATTCCATGAGTCTTTCCAATGCTTCACTGATGAGATGTTCCGAAGATGAATCAAGTGAACTTGTTGCTTCATCAAGGATCAAAATCGGTGGATTTTTGAGTATGGCTCTCGCGATTGCAATTCTTTGTCTTTGTCCACCGGAAAGCGTGATTCCTCTTTCACCAACAATGGTATCATATCCTTCGGGGAATCGCTCAATGAATTCTTTGGCATTGGCAAGTTCTGCGGCTTTCTTTAATTCATCCAATTCAGCATGAATATTTCCATAGCGAATATTCTCTGCAATTGTTCCACCAAAGAGTACGATGTCTTGTGGCACTATGCCGATGGATGCTCGAATGCATGATAAACCGAGTTCGGAAGCGGGGATTCCATCATAGGAAATCACTCCTTCGCTAGGCTGATAAAATTGCTGTATTAGTGATGCCGTTGTGCTTTTGCCTGCTCCACTTTCACCAACGAAAGCAATGCGTTGACCTGATTGAATCTCGAGATTGATGGATTTCAATGCCGGAATATCGGGTCTGGAAGGATAATGAAAATTCATATCTTTCAAAGAAATCGAATGCAAAGGTCTGAATTTTTTGTTTTGATCACTTGAATCAATCATTTCGATGTCTGCATCGAGTATTTCTCTCAATCTGACAGAAGCGCCGAGCGCCTTTTGTATTTGACCCAGCAATTCGGCAAAACTTCCCATTGCCCCGCCGACAAACATCGCATAAATGAGAAATGTCGCAAAATCTCCTACTGTGATGGTGCCTTGTTGCACCAGACTTCCGCCATACCAAATGACGCCGGCAATACCACCAAAAAAGGTGAAGAGAATGAATGATACAAATGCCGAGCGTAGTTTTGCGGTGCGAATTGCAAGACCAATCATATTCTGCAGTGCGCCATGATAACGCTTTGTTTCAAATTGCTCATTGGTGAAGGATTTTACGCTTGAAATTGCCTGTAATGTTTCCTCGATGATGGTTGCCGACATCGCGAGCGCATCTTGCGTTTTTGTGCTTTGCTTTCTGATGAAGCGACCAAACATCACGGCTATCAATACAAGAATTGGTAATGCCAGCAGAACGGGCAATGCAAGATCGAGTCCTGCAGTGAGAATAAAACCTATGCCACCAATCATGAAAATGGTTTGTCGCAAAAGTTCAAGTACCGTAAATGCAAAGGTTTCTTGAATTTGGGAAAGATCTGAAGATAATCTCGAGGAAAGTTCGCCCACTCTGCGTTCGGCAAAGAAATGCATCGGTAATCGAATGATATGGTCGAATGCTTTGGTGCGCAATTCCGCGAGTGATGTCTCGGTGATGCGGGCAATGGTCATCGAAGCAAAGAAACGAATTGTGCTTTGAACAGCAATCAATATGAGGAGCCAAACTGCGAGCATGCCCGGTGAAGGAGCAATGCCGAAGAGACCATGAGATTGTTCAGGATGAATGAAGCCATCGAGCATCGTCCCGATCATGGCCGGAAAAATGAGTCCGATAGATGCCGTGATCAGCATGATGATGAGTGC
Organism: Ignavibacteria bacterium UBA961; assembly: GCA_002293005.1. Lineage (GTDB taxonomy): Bacteria > Bacteroidota > Ignavibacteria > Kapaibacteriales > UBA961 > UBA961. Next base: position 5,698 of record DBCJ01000138.1, read on the forward strand.
CAAAATACCTTTAACTGCATGAGGTCTGTAAAAACTCAAGAGAAAACGGATTTGTGCACCTGATTCGCTTGAATTCATGCGCTTGTTCTGTTGTTTATCCATTGCCATGTGTATAGTGTTGAATTCACCGAGAATTCATGAAAGAATCTTCTTGTGATGTGGGTGAATACATCGGGAATTCTCATTTTTGCCGAAACATTTACAAAATTACAATGAAAACACTCGATACATTCACCAATCCGGCATTTCCTTCCAATGTTCAGTCAATTCCCGATTGGCCCGAGGAGTATTTCTTCCTGAAAGGAGTTGATCATTCGGTCATTTCCATGAAGAAAGGAGAAAAAGTGTTTACCGAAGGCGAGGGATGCGGTCGTTTGGGATTCATCATTTCCGGAACCATCAAAGTATTCAAAGATAGTCCAAGTGGTAGATCCATGACGCTGTATCGCATTGGTCGTGGTGAAAGTTGCATGCTTTCTATGTCATGCGCTCTGTCGAATCCCATACATCAAGCATCTGCCATGGTTGAGGAAGATGCATGGGTCATAACGCTCAGACCCGATATTTTCAGAACACTCATGAATGATTCCGAAGCTGCAAGAAATTATGTATTCACGCAATTTGCGCTTCGCATGACAGATAATATGGTGCTGATTGAAGAAGTGGTATTCAAAAGGATGGATCAAAGACTCGCCGATATGCTCATCGAGCGCTCGCAGTCCGGCGGGGAAATCATCAAGATGACGCATGAAGAATTGGCCACTGAGCTTGGAACGGCTCGTGAAGTGATTAGTAGATTATTAAAAGAACTTGAATTAAACGGACTCGTCAGATTGCAAAGAGGAAGTATTGAAATCTTGGATCTGAAAGCATTGTCCAAAAAAGGAGCATGATATGTCGGCCTATTATGAAGTCACTATGGAAGTTGATTCCTCCATCGCCGAAGAATGGGTGGAATTTATGCGCTCGGAACATATCCCTGAAGTGATGCAAACAGGTGTGTTCTCATCATGTCAATTCCTGAGAATCATCGAGCCTGCTAAAGAAGGATTCGAATGTTTTCGCATCACCTATAAAGCAAAGAATTTATCAGCCATTCAGGAATATCGTGCTGAAATGTCTCCCGAATTGCAAAGAAAACATAATGAGCGCTATGGCGAGTATGCAAAAGGTTCGAGAAGAGAAATGATCGGTGAATTCGGCATCACTTTTTCGGAACAATCCTGATGGAACAGATGAATCTCTATTCAATTCCAAATGCCGAACATTTGCAAATCCTCTGTATTGAAGCGGGACCTGTGGCAACCAATGGCTATATGCTGATGGACATGGATTCAAAATCAGCTGTCATCATTGATGCTCCACATCAAAGCGTGAGACTCTTTGAGGCCTATGCCGAGGAAAAAGAATTGAAGATTTCCGCATTATGGCTCACGCATACGCATTGGGATCATACAGCCGATGCAGAATTGTGTGCTGAAAAAAGTATGGATATTCTTGTGCATCCACTTGATGCCTATCGTTTGCTTGATCAGTCTGCTCATACCGTGTGGCCACTTCCATTCACATTGGGAAATGTGCAATACACAGGTATAATCGAGCAAGGCGATTTTCTTACTTGCGGAGCTTGGAAATGCGAGGTCATTCACACACCCGGACATACCGAAGGTGGTGTATGTTTTGTTGATCGCTTGCATTCATGCATCTTTGCTGGTGATACCTTATTTGCAGGAAGCATCGGCAGGACTGATTTACCCGGTGGCGACATGAACACATTGCTTGATTCCATCAAGAATTCTTTGCTCGAATTGCCTGAGGATATGATCGTGTTTCCGGGTCATGGTCCACTCACAACCATCGGCGATGAAAAAGAAAGCAATCCATTTTTACATTGAAATCCATCTGATTTCACGGACACATTTTAATGATGAACAACTATTCATATTTCAGTAATAGAGTACTCACCATCCTTTCTCTAATTTGCATCTCATTGTTTGCGGGATGCTACTCTTTCACCGGTGGATCCGTTCCGGATCATCTGAAGACAATAAGTCTGACGGCCGTTCAAGACAATAGCGGTTTTGGAAATCCTCGATTCAGAGATGTGCTCACGAGGAGATTGCTCGACAAATTTCGTAATGACAATACCCTCGTGCTTGTTGAGTCCAATGGCGATGCCCAATTACAGTCCACCATTATTCGAATTAATGATGATGTTGTATCGGTCAGCCCGGGTGAAGTTGAAAGAGAAAGAAGAATCACTGTATCGGTGGAAGCCGAATACACAGATTATGTGAAAAGAAAACAAGTCTGGAAAAGAACATTCTCGAACTTTCAAGTTTATCTCATTAGTCAGGGACAACAAGCCAGAGAAGAAGCAGTAATCGCTGCTTTGCAGCAAATTGGCGAAGATATTCTTCTTGCCGTGGTATCGGGATGGTAATCCCGTTTATCGGGCAATCATTCATTCACTCTTATCTAAACACATACCATGGAAGTTGCAATACTCATTGTGTACTTTATCTCCCTCAGTATCCTTTTTGCATTTGGTCTTCACGGACTTGTGATGATTTACTATTATCACAAAACCAGAGCTTATGCAACACCGGATTTAGAAATCCCCGAAGTACTTCCCGTGGTCACGGTGCAATTGCCGGTTTTCAATGAAGTATATGTCATTGAAAGACTTGTGAATGCCGTTTGTGAAATGGAATATCCCAAAGACAAATTAGAAATACAATTGCTTGATGATTCAACTGATGAAACAGTCGAAGTGTCACGCCGTTTAGTGGCTGAATGGGCCTCACGCGGTTTTGACATCAAGCACATACATCGCATTGACAGAAGCGGCTTCAAGGCAGGTGCTTTGAAGAGTGGGCTTGAAAAAGCCAAGGGTGAATTCGTGGCAATTTTTGATGCTGACTTTGTTCCTAAGAAAGATTTCTTGATGAAAACCATTCCGCATTTCCACAATGATGGAGTTGGCATGGTGCAAACACGCTGGGAACATTTGAATGAAGATTATTCATACCTCACTCGCGCTCAAGCATTGGCTCTTGATGGTCACTTCGTGATCGAACAACAAGTGCGCAATAAAGCAGGATTCTTCATCAATTTTAATGGTACTGCCGGAATTTGGAGAAAGTCATGCATCGAGGATGCTGGCAATTGGCATGCAGATACATTGGCTGAGGATTTGGATTTAAGTTATCGCGCTCAGCTTCGTGGTTGGAAATTCGTGTTTTTGAATGATGTCACTTCACCGGCTGAATTGCCTGCTGATATCAATGGTTTGAAAACTCAGCAATTCCGTTGGACAAAAGGTGCTGTTGAAACTGCAAAGAAATTATTGCCTCTTGTATGGAAATCAAAGATTCCACTGAAGATCAAATTGGAATGTACCGTGCATTTGACAAGTAATATCGTCTTCCCATTCATTCTTTTGACAGCATTTTTGAATGTGCCTTTGGTGGTGATCAAGAATACGGTTGAGGGATATGATTCAATCTTCACGATGATGGGAATCTTCGTGCTTGCTTCCATCAGTACATTCATGTTCTACATGTATGCTCAAAGAGCGATTCATCTTGACTGGCGTCGCAGATTGATGCTGTTTCCCGTCTTCATGGCAGGCAGCATGGGTTTTGCGGTGAATAATACGAAAGCTGTGTTTGAGGCTCTCACTGGTAAGAAATCCGCATTCCTTCGCACTCCGAAATATAAAATCGTTGGTGCTGAAGGCGAATGGAAAAAGAAGAAATATGTGCAGAAGAAGATCGGTGGGGCCGTATTCATGGAATTGTTCTTCACACTGTATTTCATCGTCGGCATCTCAATTTCGTTGTTCTATCTTGAAATCGCCGCAATCCCTTTCCAATTGCTCTTTTTGGCGGGATTCGGCACAGTGGGCGCATTGTCTCTCAGACATGCCCTCGAGAGTTAAGATTCCACTCATTCAAGACTCTGAAATTCTGTAATTTTGAAGGTGTTCGATTGAAACGGACACCTTTTTTATTGAGGATATATCATGAAACTCGTCACTTTTCAGCCGGCTCCTAATGTGGAGCGTTTGGGATTTCTTTTGAATGATCTTGTATTTGACATTGCATCCATGCGCGATGCAATATATTCCGATGATCAATTCACATTGCCATATTTACCTTCAGAAATTTTATCATTCTTGAAACTTGGTGCTCCTGCCATGCATGATGCCAAAGTATTGAATGAAATAGCGCCATCAATGTTGGATATGGGAACACCTGTTTCTGAAGTGAAATTGATGTCACCCGTTCCAAGACCAACATCCATGCGCGATGGATATGCATTCAGACAGCATGTTGAGGCGGCGCGTAGAAATCGTGGACTTGAGATGATTCCTGAATTTGATGAGATTCCGATTTTCTATTTCACGAATCATCAGGCGGTATTTGGTCCGGGACCAATCACCGTACGCCCTATGCATTTGGAGCAATTGGATTTTGAACTTGAAGTTGCGATTGTCATCGGCAAAGAGGGAAGTGATATTCCTGCATCTGAAGCAGACTCATATATCGCAGGTTTCATGGTGATGAATGACTGGAGTGCTCGCGCGATGCAAATGCATGAAATGAAGCTGAATCTTGGTCCTGCAAAAGGAAAAGATTTTGCAACTACGCTTGGTCCATGGCTTGTGACTTTGGATGAACTCGCATCTAAGAAAATTGATACACCGAATGGTGCGACTTATGATTTGGAGATGACTTGTACATTGAATGGTGAACGAGTATCACTCGGCAATGTGAAAGACATGTCTTGGACATTCGCTCAAATCATCGAGCGCGCAAGTTATGGTGTCACATTGCATCCAGGTGATGTGATTGGTTCCGGAACATGCGGTACAGGTTGCTTTTTGGAATTGAATGGTAGCAAAGTCTATAATCCACCATTGTGGGTGAAAGAGGGTGACACAGTTGTATGTTCTATTGATGCACTAGGCTCTTTGTCCAACTCAATCGAGGTACAACGCTAATGCCTCGTATACTCATCACCGGTGGTGCCGGATTTCTTGGATCACATCTCTGCGAAAAATTCATTGAGAATGGATATCATGTCATTTGCATGGACAATCTCATCACAGGATCACCAGAAAATATTGCTCATTTGATGGGTAATGAACGCTTTCGTTTCATTCATCATGATGTGACTGAATATATGTATGTCGATGGTGATTTGGATGCCATTCTGCATTTCGCATCACCTGCTTCGCCCGTTGATTATCTCCGTTATCCTATTCAAACATTGAAAGTAGGCTCGCTTGGAACGCATAAAGCATTGGGTTTGGCAAAAGCCAAAAATGCCAGATTCCTGCTTGCAAGCACAAGCGAAGTCTATGGTGATCCACTCATTCATCCGCAGGAAGAATCCTATTGGGGAAATGTGAATCCAGTCGGCATTCGAGGTGTATATGATGAGGCAAAACGCTTCGCGGAAGCCATGACGATGGCATATCATCGATATCATGGTCTAGAAACGCGCATCATTCGGATTTTCAATACATATGGTCCGCGCATGCGCATCGAAGATGGCAGAGCGATTCCGGCTTTTATGTCACAAGCATTGCGTGGCGAAGACCTCACAGTCTTTGGTGATGGTTCTCAAACGCGCTCTGTATGCTATGTCGATGATTTGGTTGATGGTATTTATAGATTGCTTCTATCTGATGAATCCAATCCCGTGAATATTGGTAATCCAGATGAAATCTCAATGCTGGATTTGGCAAAAGAGATTCTGGAAATCTCCGGTTCTGATTCCAAGATTGCATTCAAGGATTTACCACAGGATGATCCGAAGGTGCGCCAACCCGATATCACGAGAGCGCGCGCAATTTTGAATTGGGAACCACATGTACAGCGCCGTGAAGGATTACTCAAAACATTGGAATATTTCGAACAAGCTCTCGGGAAAAAATCATGAATCAAGACTTGATTGTTCGTGTTCAAGAAGTGATCGATGCTGAAATCAAACCAATGATTGAAAGAGATGGCGGAAGCATAGAACTTGTTTCAATAGATGAAACTGGCATCGTGAAAGTGCGACTCAGTGGTGCATGTTCCAAATGCAGTGCTTCTTCTATCACATTGCATGGTGGTATTGAGCGCATTTTGCGCAAACGATTCCCTGAAATTCAGTCAGCCGCGCTTGCCTGATGGATGAAGAACCATTTAGCATTCTTTATCGTGATGAAGATTGCATTGCCATAGCCAAAAGACCCGGCATACATGTTCATCATTCGACGCTCTCTCCACATGAAATTTCATGCATGCCCATTTTGCGTGACCAAATCGGTACTTATGTCTATCCCATTCATCGCATAGATCGTGCTACAAGTGGCATCGTTCTTTTTGCGCTCAGTCCTGAAGCACTAACTTCATTCAATCAAATGATGTGGTCGGGTGGAATGAAAAAAAAGTATCATGCCATCATTCGAGGTTGGATGGATGATGTGATTTGTGATTCCCCAATTGCGATAGATGAAAAAGTTCATGAAGCGGAAACGCATTTCCGAAGCATCAAAAGATCAGAAATGGAATATCCATCGCAGCAATTTTCTACCACTCGGATTTCACTTGTCGAAGCGGAATTAAAAACGGGGAGAAGACATCAAATTCGAAAGCATTGCGCGCATCTCAGACATCCCATCGCGGGAGATGTTCGCTATGGAGATGGTAAATTCAATATGCTCTTGCGTACGCATCATGATATACATAGACTCATGCTCTTTGCTACATCACTTCAATTCATACACCCAATCACGCAAAAAGAAATCGCAATCAAGTATGATCCTCGGCAAGAAGATGCTGCACTCGATTCATTCTGCGACTATCATGGCTTCAGATTTTAATTGATTATTGTTTCTCAATCAGCTTACCTGTCTTGAAAAAGTCTGACCATTCTTGAATCAATTTCTTGGATAATTTCTTTTCTTTCACTGCCCTGAAATTCCCATAGATGGTTTCTTTACCCTTGATTATATGCCATAATTGAGATTCAGGTTTTTTGTGATTTGTGGTTTTTGGGGCTTCCATCACGACAATCATCCATGGACTTTGACCCTTCTCATTTTGCTCTATGATGCGCATGGTAGCTTTTGGCGCGCGAGTACGAAATTCATCTCGGACATTGAGAATGAAATCATTCAGTGTTGTGCCTTGGTCAAATCCTCGAACCGTCAACATAGCACCGTATTCTGTCCATGCATCGGGATTCTCATTATTCTTCAAATATTCAATCAAACGAAATGTTGAATCTTGGGAAGAAGCTTGCATATTCCATCCTTGTTCAGCCGGCCATTTGAGAACATATCCTTCGGTTGAATCCCAAGAATTCCCGCAATGCTTCTGGTATAAATCCGATCCTTCTTTGTCTCCCATTTGCATGGCATGAAGAAAATCCGTGCATCCTGAAACAGTATATCCAAGATATGAGAGAATTTGTCCTCTCATGGTGCGATTCGGCGGATAATCAGGATTGATCTGAATTGCTTTGTCAAGATGTGGTAAAGCGCCTGCATGATTGTTTTCGGAAAGATATGTGATGGCTACCGAATAATATAAATCAAGATTCATGGGATCTCTTTCGAGATATTTCAAGTAATCTGCTCTCGCATCTTGCTGATTTCCCAGTGACATATGACATGTGCCCCTTCCCACATATGCTTCAACTTGATTGGTGTCCAATTCCAATGCTTTTGTATAATCTTCAATTGCTCCTTTGAGATCCTGCATGGCATGTTTCATGGTTGCTGATGAAATATGCTCCTTCACGGTTTTTTGTGCGTGAATAAAAGTTGTGCTGGCAATGAACAAAAGAAGAGAGATGATCGTTTTCATATTACATTTCCAAATAAGGATGGCAAATTACTAAGGTTGTTGGAAATGATGAACAAAGTATATTTGTAAGCACTTCTCAATGGCCTGCCGTGATTCTTTATGATGCACATATTCCTCTTGCTCAATACTCCGGTATCATTACCGAAGAGTTGATGCCTTTGGATGGTAGAAAAATCACGAAGAAAGTATTGCTTGAAACAGGCGCGCGTGCATTGTTTGTACGCTCGGTGACCCCAATCAATGATGATTTGATCTCAGGAACTTCCATTCGATTTGTGGGAACGACCACTGCCGGATATGAACATGTGGATATTCAATCACTTCGAAAAAAGGGAATTGGTTTTGCTTATGCTCCGGGTTCGAATGCGATGCCAGTCGTGGAATATGTATTCTTTGCATTGCATGAATGGATTAATTCACAAAATCAATCCTTGAAAGGAAAAACAATCGGTATCATCGGCATGGGTGAGATTGGAAAACGAATTGCAAAAATGTGTAAAAAAATGGGAATGCATGTTCTTGCCTCAGATCCCCCGCTAGAAATATATGGAATGATGAAATCGGAAGATTATGAATTGACTTCGCTGAAAGAATTATGTCGAGAAAGCGATTGCATCACGATTCATTCTGCTTTGACTCATTCCGGATTATTTCCATCAATGAATTTGCTTCAGGATATACATTTTTCAATGATGAAGCCGGGAGCGCTTTTGATTCAAGCATCCAGAGGTGGAATTGTGAATGAGAGAGCATTGCTGAATGCATTGAATACCAATGATCTTCATCTTGCGATTGATGTTTGGGATGGTGAACCACGGTGGAATGCACAGATTGCCAATCATCCTCGAGCCTTCATGACAACACCGCATATAGCCGGATATACAAGTTCGGCTCGAAAAAGGGGAATTGAAATGATTGTGAAACAGTATTGCGAATTCTATGGTATGGAATGTCAAATTCAACATTCAGATACTGAGGGAATATCATATCAAAATCCCAATGCTATATCATTGCTTCGCGAAAGACGCTTCGCGAAGGATAAGATGGAATGGTTGAAAGGAAAAGAAATTGATGCTCAAATGTTTGATGAGGGGAGAAGGCAATTCATGCATGATCAAGAAACTTTTGCAGAAATATCACTTTCTTGATGTCAATTGCATTCCAAGAAAATCCATTGCCGATAATCCCATCACTTTCTCTTTGATTTCATTTGAAATGTCCATTGATTCTATGAATGCGCCATGTTCAAGATCCCCCAAAGGAAATGGATAGTCGGTGCCATAACAAATGCGTTCAGCTCCAATAATGTCAAGCAAAAACTTGAATGAAGGCTCATCATGCGTAATGCCATCCACCCAAAATGCTCCCGCATATTCTCTGGGATCTTTGATTGTGTGTACATCGCAAAGATCGGGTCTGGCATGCCAACCATGAGAAATTCTTCCCATCGTGAATGGAAATGAACCGCCTGCATGAGCGAAAAGCACGCGCAATTTTGGAAACTTGTCAAAAACACCGCCAAAAATCATTGAAGTGATTGCTAGCGTTGTTTCAGCAGGCATGCCTACAAGCCATTCCTGAAAATATCTTTTCATGCGATCTGCTCCGGCCATTTCCCAAGGATGAACCATGATGCAGACTCCCATTTCTTCAGCGGCTGCCCAAAATGGATGAAGCGCAGGATCATCGAGATTCATTCCATTAATATTTGAACCGATTTGCAAGCCGGGCATATTGAGTGTATTCTTGACATAGTCCATTTCTTTGATTGCAAGATCAATGTCCTGCATCGGGGCAGTGCCGAGTCCAATGAAACGCGGAAAATCAGTGCATACTTGTGCGAGATGATCATTCAGAAATCTTGACCAATCGGCACCATGTTCCGGTTTTGCCCAATAATTGAATAAGACAGGAACCGTGCATAATGTCATATAGTCCACGGAATGTTTATCCATGTCTTGCAATATTACTTCCGGATTCCAACAATTTTCCTGAATCTCGCGAAAGAAAAATCCATCATCGCGCATCATTTTGGCGGATCCTTCGCGAAAATGATCAAGCTCTATGAATCCTCCATATCCATAACGCTCTTTGAGCGATGGCCAAGTCTTGGGAAGAATATGTGCATGTATATCAAGCTTGATCATGAGTGTATTCCGTGATCATTGAAAAGTGCGAGTACCGGGAATAGATTCAATCAATCGGCGCGTATAATCATTCTTGGGTGATTCATAGATTTCCTGAGCCGTACCCAATTCTATGATTTTTCCCGCATTCATCACGGCGATGCGATCACTGATGAATTTCACGACACTTAAATCATGGGAAATGAAGATATAAGTCAATTTGAATTCCTCGCGCAATTTCACGAGCAGATTCAATACTTGTGCTTGAACTGATACATCCAATGCGGAAACAGATTCATCACAAATCAAAAAGGATGGTTTGAGTGCAAGTGCTCTCGCGATGCAGATTCTTTGTCTTTGTCCACCCGAAAATTCATGCGGATAATTTCCATAATGATGCGGTTCGAGATTCACTTTGTCCAAGAGATAATGAATGTATTCTCTGCGCTGTGCATCATTGTCCATCACATTGTGGACTTTCAATACTTCCATGATGGCACTTCCGACACTCAAGCGAGGATTGAGAGAACTATATGGATCTTGGAAGATGATTTGAAAATCTTTGCGAAGCGTCTTGAGCGCGCCTTTTGATAATCCACGGATATCTTTTCCGGCAAATTCAATATCTCCTCCCGTGGGTTCAACCAAACGTAAAATAGCTCTGCCTGTCGTTGTTTTTCCGCAACCGGATTCGCCCACCAGACCAAGCGTTTCACCGGGATAGACATCAAAGGAAATATCATCAACTGCTTTGACCACGCCTTTGGACTGACCAAATACATTGCCAGATCGAATCGGAAAATGCACTTCGAGATTCTTCACGGAAAGAATGGGTTTTTGCGCGCTGAGTTCTGCATTGCGCTGATTGATTTCTTCGCGAGAAATCACATTGCTTTCAATCACATCATTGATTGTTGCTCCGGCGAGCTCTTTTGGAGTAATGATGCCATCTGCGGTTTCATCCATGAAATCTCGAACAGTTGGGAGGATATGAAGTTTTTTATCCATGCGTGGTCGACAAGCCAATAGACCCTTCGTATATGGATGCTGAGGATTGTCAAAGATTTCACTGACGCTTCCTTGTTCGACGATTTTGCCTTTATACATCACGATGATATCGTCAGCTATGTCTTTGATCACACCCAAATCATGAGTGATGAACATCATGCCCATATTATGCTTCTTTTGGAGATCATGCATGAGGTCCAAAATTGTTGACTGTACCGTCACATCCAATGCAGTTGTAGGTTCATCGGCAATGAGCAAAGCGGGATTGCATGACATTGCCATTGCAATCATGACGCGTTGCTTTTGTCCACCCGAAAGTTGATGCGGATATTGATTCATCATGTCTTCGGGTCTCGGCAATTGCACTTCTTTCATCAATTGCAAGGCTCTTTCCCTTGCTTGATCTCTACCAATGCCTTCATGCAATATGATTGATTCCATGATTTGATCGCCGCATTTGAATACGGGATTCAATGATGTCATGGGTTCTTGGAAAATCATTGAAATACGATTCCCGCGATACTTTCGCATGCGTTCTTCGGGAAGCGCGAGTAAATCGGTTATGGATCCATCATCTTCATGAAAATGAATGGAGCCACTTGCAATTCTTCCGGGAGGATTGGGGATGAGTCGCATGACAGAGAGGGAAGTCACGCTTTTTCCGGAACCCGATTCACCGACTATACCGAGAGTTTTTCCACGATTGACAGTAAAACTGATGGAACGAACCGCTTGATGCACGCGATCTTCGCTACGGAATTCGGTGATCAAATCCTTGACTTCCAAAAGAGTTGTATTCATATTGCAATTCGATTGATGAAAATGTTGCCCAAAATACGACTTTTTTCGGGGTGCTGAACAGTTGAAAAAAGAGAGGTGAATTCTCTAATTTGCAGGTGATTTTTTACACAATCGGACTTATGTCATGAAAGAACATGTTTTTACAGATAAAGCACCTGCACCGATCGGACCGTATTCACAAGGCGTGAAAGTTGGCTCCATGTATTTTTTCTCAGGTGTCATTCCATTGTCAGCTGATGGACAATCCATCATCGGAGCGGAAATCGTCGAGCAAACTCAACAAGTGATTGCAAATTGCACGGCACTTTTAACCGCATGTGGACTCAATGCGTCAAATGTGGTGAAAACAACCGTATTCTTGAAAAACATGAATGATTTTTCTGCCATGAATGCTGTCTATGCTGAGTTTTTTGGCGATTCAAAACCGGCAAGAAGCACCGTTGAAGTGAGTCGACTCCCTAAAGATGTTCTCGTGGAGATCGAAATGATTGCATCGCAATCGTAAACTCACACCTGATATCTCGCGCCTTGTCGCGGCAAAATGATTCTGATATCGCCGTCAAAATAATCCAATGTTTCGGCGGCGATTTGTTCCACGGCTTCTGTTTCGCCATGAATCAATACTAGAGTCTTGGGCCGAATATCTCTGATCAATCCTATTACATCCGCCTTTCTTGCATGCGCGCTCATGCGAACTTTTTTCACGGCACATGATCTCTCAATGCGATGTCCGGCAAATATGAATGGAACTTTTGCTGTAGAATTGCTAAGCGCAAATCCGGGTGAATCAGGTTCTTGCCAACCATTGAATAATATTCCATAATTGGGTTTTTGCATCCATTGCAATGCGAGCTTATAACTCGTTGTCTTTGTATGCATCATTCCGCTTGATGCAATCACAATGGATGGTGTTCCAAAAAATGGGGCCTTACTCAATGATTCATATGGAATGGGATTCTGAGGAATATCAGACAATTCAAAACCCGGTTCTAATCGAGGGGAAGTATAGCAATAGCGATCGAGCAATCGAGAAATCTTGGCACTCATCCCACCCGTGAATATCGGTAGATTTGGAATCATCCCTTTTCTCTGCATCTGATGGAGCATGATGAGTGTTTCCTGCGTTTTTCCGAGCGCAAAACACGGTATCAAAATACTTCCATTTGCATTGGAGATTTCATTGATGAATTGCGCACATTCTTTCATGATGGATTCTTTCGTGGGATGGGATTCCTCAGCTCCATTGGTGGTTTCGCAAAACAGTATATCAACATGATGTTTTGGAAATCGTGCTTTTGGGATTAGCCACTGATCTTGCAAGCACATATCCCCTGTGTGAAATATCGAATGACCATTCCATTCAAGCATGATGCCCGCCGATCCCGGAATATGTCCTGCATCATGAAAAGTACATAGGATTTCAGATATACCTCTTTTACCCAGAATCTCGAATGACTCATTATAGAGATGCGTTTCAAACACGGTTGAAATATATTCTATGATGTCTTTGTCATAAAGCGAAATCGCATCTTGCATTTCTTTGGAATACTCGATTTGCTCATTGATGAGTGATACCGTATTCTTGAGCATGATAGAAGAAATATCACGCGTCAGTGGAGTTGTATGCATTGAAAGGTAAGGATGCTTTTTGAGGAGATATGGCATGCCTCCGATATGATCTGTGTGCGCATGTGTGATCAGCAATGCATCAAGTTCTTCATGCTCAAGGGCATCTAGATTTGGAAATGCCCTCAGATCGCGATGCTTGGGATGGAGTCCTGCATCAATCACGATGCCTGTTCCACCGATGGAAAGATGTATGCAATTCGCGCCGATTTCTTCGGCACCACCAAGCACTTTGAATTGAATGTCTGAACTCACTCCATCCATACCTTATGCCAAAGCGCGGCATTCAGTGCTGAATACAGAGCTTTGCCATGTTTGCCTCGCTGTTGCTTATGATCATTCAACATCACTCTGAAATATGCATCATTGAGCAAGCCGGACTTTATCAGAGGAGATTGCAAGATTGTTTTTACAGTGTAATTATACCATGGACCCCGAATCCATTCAGCAACAGGAGCTGAAAAACCTTGCTTCTTGCGGTAGATGATTTCATGAGGAAGAAGCGCATCCACACCTTTTTTGAGAAGATATTTTGATTCATCATAGGATTTGCGCTTGAGTTCAGGTCTGATACGCATGGTATATTCCACAAGCCTATGATCCAAAAATGGAACGCGTGCTTCGAGTGAATGTGCCATCGTGATTTTATCAACGCGCATGAGCAATAGTTCAGGTAATCGATGTGCCAATTCATAATTGGCGATGCGCTGGGCATAATCTTCAGGATGTGCTTGAATCTCGGCGATTTCTTTGTCCAGGCGAATAGGCATTTCACTTACTGAATCTGCCAAGTATTTATATGCTGGTCCAAGCGCTTGTTTCAAATGCGATGGTGTATAATCCACGGCGCCGCCCCAATACAATGGATGACCATCAATGGCTCTGCGCATATAATCCAAAATGAGATAGCGTTTCGATGCCATGAGAAATGGCTTCACCAATTCATAAATCATTTTCTGAATGGCTCTTGGATAAGAGAGAAAACGCTTCCACTCTTTTTCATAAAATTTGAGATCACGAATCATCCATGAATAGCCGATGAATTGCTCATCGCTTCCTTCGCCGACTTGTATCACGGTTGTTCCTGATTCGCGAGTCAATTTGCTGAGGAAATTCAGCGGAATGCACACGGGATCTCCATTGGGCTCATCTTCATGCCACACCAATTTCTCGAGTACGGGTAGTGCATCATTGTGGTCAATCACGATTTCATGATGATTCGTATTGAATGTCCTTGCGATGAGTCTTGCCTGCTCAAGCTCATTGTATTTCTGTAATTCCTTGAAACCAACTGTGAAAGTGTCAATAGGACGATCCATGAGTTCGGACATCAATGCAACATTTGTGCTGGAATCAATGCCGCCACTCAAAAAGACACCGAATGGCACATCACTCATCATGCGATCTTTGACAGCCTGGCGTAGTAATCGCATGATTTCATTCACGGTTGTTGGCTCATCATGATCCCAATATTCGACACCTTTTTGCAGTGGTTGCCAATATCGATGCTTGATGAATTCACCGTTTTTGAGAATGCCGAAATGTCCTGCCGGTAATTTGTGAATACCATCAAACATTGTGTGTGAATCACTCGACATGGAAAATGTGAGATAATTCGCGAATTCATGATGATTGATATTGCGTGAAATCGAGGGATGTTTGAGTATGGATTTGATTTCAGAGCCAAAAATGAAACGACCATTCGCATGATGATAATACACGGGCTTTATGCCAATGCGATCTCTTGCCACAAATAATGTTTGTTCATGTTCATCCCAAATCGCAATGCCCCACATGCCGATCATTTTATGAAGGAATTCCGGACCATATTCGGCAAATCCATAGAGGATTGTTTCAGTATCTGAATGAGAACGATAGCGATAACCTCTTTTTTCGAGATCTTCTCTCAAGAGCATGTGATTATAAATCTCACCATTGAACACGATTGTGAATCTACCATCGGGCGTTGACATCGGCTGATGTCCAGCAGGAGTCAAATCAATGATTGCCAATCTTCGAAATGCAAATCCTGCTTTCCGTGAAGGTGAAATCCATTGTCCATCATCATCAGGACCTCGATGATGAATCACATCACTCATGGATCTCAAAAGATCCTCATGAATGCCGGATTCGGAAATCGAATACTCAACAATGCCTGCTATTCCACACATGATCTGATGCTCAGTAAATTCAAGATGATTTTTTTGTATCAGGAAACATACCTGATTGCGAAGCGATATTAAGCAAAATGCCAACTGCCATAGCAGAGAATAGCACAGCGGTTCCACCATAACTCAAAAATGGCAATGGCAAACCCGTCGTTGGAAGGATGCCACAATTCACTCCCACATTCACAAATGCATAAGCAGAGATCGTGATAGTGATTCCAAAGGCCAACATACTCCCAAATCTATCGGGTGCAAATCGTGCAACACGAAGTCCGCGATAGAGAAATAGACCGTATAATGTGATCATAATAAAGATTCCGAAAAATCCATATTCCTCACCGATGATTGAGGAGATGAAATCACTATAACTTTCAGGAAGAAATTTATCGCGCTGATTGCTTTGTCCGGGTCCGACACCAAAGAATCCACCATTCGCAAATGCAATGAGCGCTTGTTCCAATTGATAATTGGATGACTGACTATCGCCCATGCCGATAAATGACATGATGCGCTTCATCCGATATTCTGCTGATACACCATATATACCCAAAAGCGAAATGGCAATACCGAGAATTGTGATGAAGTATTGCAGTCGTACATTCCCAACAAAAAGCATGGAGAGCACGATAACTGAAATAACGAATGCCGATGAAAAATTGGGTTGCAATGCGATGAGTCCAATCACCAAAGCTCCGGCACCCAAAACAGGCAATAATCCTTTTTTGAAATCATTCAGTTTATTGAAATTGTCCGAAAGCCAAGCTGCTATGAAAATCACAAGAGCATATTTGGCATATTCCGATGGTTGAATACTGATGCCACCGATATCAATCCATCTGACCGCTCCTTTTGTTTTGGCTCCCACAAATAAAACGATGACAAGAGCACCAATCCCCAAGATATACAACAATTTGGCATAATGTTTATATCGATGATAATCTAAGCGAGTAAAAAGAATGATGAATGCTAGTGATAATCCAACACGCAGAATTTGATTCATCACGATTCCCTCGCTCGATCCAAATTTTTGCGAAGCCACATATGCACTGGCGCTATATACAAAAGGGACCGAGAATAAGAGTAATGCCGTTGCGATGAAAAAAATCAACCAATCTATTTTTCCGGGTATTTCCGTGACTTTCATTGCAGAGCCCTTTCAAGATCATGAATGATGTCTTGAGCATCTTCTATACCGACGCTGAAACGGATAAGCATGTCAGTAATTCCCAATAATGCTCTTTCTTCCGAGGTTATTAAATAATGGGAAGTCTGCGCTGGTATGGTCATTGTTGATTCCACACCTCCCAAACTTGTCGCTACTGAGATCATCCGAAGTTTCTGAAGAAAATCATCGCGATATTCCATGTCATTCCCTGCAAGTTCGAAAGACATCATGCCACCAAATCCCGACATTTGTCTTTTAGCTATATCATGACCGGGATGTGATTGCAATCCGGGATAATGCACTTTTGCAATTCCGGGATGCTTGCTTAACCACTCGGCAATCTCCAAAGCATTTGCATTTTGTTGATTGACTCTCACGCCGATGGTTTTTATGCTTCTTTCGAGCAAGGATAAATCAACGGCATTGAGCGACATACCATAGATGGCTGAAATTTTTCTGCATTTTTCAATATACTCAGCAGTACCAATCAATGCTCCTGCCATCAAATCACTATGTCCGCCCATATACTTGGTTGCACTATGCATGATGATGTCACAACCCAATTCCAATGGCCTCTGATTCACTGGTGATGCGAAAGTATTGTCAATCATCGTGAGAATGCCATTGTCTTTGGCCCATTGAGTTATGAGCGCAATGTCAATAATCTCCAATAGTGGATTTGTGGGAGTTTCCAAATACACCAAAACGGTTTCATTTGTGACGCTTTGCGCTAATGAATCCGGAGTCATGGAAGTAATCAATGTCACATTGATATTGTGTTTTTCTCTAAGCAATTCTACGAATGCTCTTGTCCCGCCATAGATATTGTTTTGCATGAGAATATGATCGCCCGGTTTGGCAATTGCCAATATTCCTGCTGCAATTGCAGACATACCTGTAGCCAAAACAATTGCCGACTCTCCACCTTCCAATGCTGCTATTTTCTTGGAAACCGCCTCATGATTGGGAATATTGAAATTTCTGGGATAGGGAATATTACCATTACCACTCAAATACTCAATGGCAGTTGAAGGTTGTATGGGAGTATTCACTCCGCCAAATGCATCATGAATAGTGCCTGTATGAACTGCAATTGAATTCAGGCCTATCGTGTTCTGTTTGTGTTTACTTTCGGACATTGAAGTATTTGCAATGAAAGAGGTTATGCTGTGCGCAAAGATACGGGAAAAAAAGCACTTTCTCGGCTTGAAACATAGCCGTAATTTGCCAAGAACAATGAGTAGAATTACATGAAAACAAATGCCTTTTCCATCCTTTCATACTCCATGATATGCTGTATTGCATTGTTCATAGGCGGATGTTCGGAAGAATCTGTTGAAAAAAATGATTCAAAGCAGATTTCAATAGTAAACACAATGAAACATCCGCTTCGGGAAAGAGATGATACATTGATGATGCCCTTGACACCCAATTCCGCATGGTTTTTTGATATTTCTTATCAAGATGTGAATACGGGGAAATTTCTTGAGCCGAATGCGGATTTTCCATTTCCTTCGGGTGATACACTGTATGTGCACGGTTCCACAATGCTCGACAGTAACCCATGTTCACTCATTCGTACCATCTCGACTCCCAAAGGTGGGACTTGGTATACGGTTCGTGCAAAAGGGATTTATAGTTGGCCCCAGGACCCCCAAGACACTACTGAAGTGCCGGTATTCAGTCTCACATATAAGTATCCGGCAATCAAAGGGGAGACATATAAGGCAAATGGCGTAAAGGTTGAGGTAAAAGATACAGCAGCCAAACTCACAGTGCCTGCCGGCTCTTTTTCATGTTATTATTATGTCTCATTGTTCAATGCTCCCGGAAATGTCTCATTTGAGAATCATGTTTGGCTGTCAAAAGGAGTAGGAATGGTGAAAAATGAGTCGATCATGTATCAAAAAGGCATTGATCCGGTCAGGCGGATTGTTTCTTTGAGAAGATATATTCACGGTACCGATCAAAAGCAATAACAAGTGCTTTCGTATCTTTGCACACTTATTATTCCAATTGGATCACACATGTCAACAAGATATTTTCCTATTCTCATCCTATTCTTCGCTTCCATCATAGGATTGCAAGCAAAACCTCATGAGGATTTGATGCGTGCAATGCGTGATGAAGCCAAAAGGGCATTGTCTGAATTGCAAGTTGAATCATTGCAGAAGCCCTATTATGTTGAGTATATGCTCACAATGCGGAATAGTGAATCTGCAAAGGCATCTCTTGGTGGCATCATCAATACAAGAAAAGGAATGTCAGCTGTTTTGACAGTTGGTATCCGAGTGGGTAATCCCAAATTCGACAATACCAATTTTTTTGATGTGAGCTTGGGCTTCTTCGGAAGTGGTGATGATGAGGAGTCATTCAGAAATAGACGCATTCCGATTGAATTGGACTATGCATCGCTTCGCCGTGAATTATGGCTTGCCACGGATGCATGCTATAAACAATCTTCGGAATTGCATGCGAAAAAAGAAGCGGCAATCAAAAATAGATTGCGTACCGACACCACACATGATTTCATACCACAAGGTCCTTCGATTTTTCAAGATGCCGAGGAATTTGCTCCATTTGACTTGGAAAAGGTGCAATTGCTCGTAAAGGAATTGTCATCATCTTTTCTCAATCATCCAACAATTGCATCAAGTACAGTAAGCATTGAAAATCTGCCTGAAACCATACTATATGTCAATACTGAAGGCAGAGAATTCATCAAAACTAAGCATATGACAGGCATTGAAATCATTGCTTCGGGTCAATGCCTCGATGGTATGCCAATCGCAGAAACATATACCGCTTATGCACGCTCATTCAGTGAATTGCCAGGAAAAGATTCCTTGTCAAAGTCCACTGCATCATTGATTCAATCCTTTGAACAAGCATATGCGTCCGCAAAATTGGAAGAAGCATATTCGGGTCCTATCATGGTGGAAGGACAAGCCGCAAATGAGATCTTTGCCCAGATGTTTGCACCCCAATGCATTGTGCAAAGACCTCACCTGACAGATCGCGGTGTACAAGACAATGATAGATATACAGCATTTCAAAATAAGATCGGTGGAAGAGTATTGCCGGAATATTTATCAGTGACAGATAATCCCGGATTGCAAAAACATGACGGTACTTCCTTGGTTGGACATTATGCGATTGATGATGAAGGCACGCCTGCACAATCAGTGAATCTTGTTGAAAAAGGATATCTCAAAACATTGTTATCGGGTCGCACTCCCACAAAAAGAATTCGTTCTTCAAATGGTCACTCCCGCGGCGGTGCGCCAATCTATGGGGTTATGCAATTGACATCAACCGACAAGAAAAAAGAAGTTGATTCAAAGGCGATGAAAGCCAAGATGATGTCGCTTTGCAAAGCCAGAGAATTGCCTTATGGCATCATCATTCGTAAAGCATTGAATCAAAATATTCTCTATACCGTGCTGTATGAACAAACCTCAGGTGAATTTCCATTTGCTCAAGGAGATTCAAAATTGACAGTACTTGAAGCATATAAAGTATTTCCGGATGGAAGAGAAGAGAGAGTCCGTGGTGGTGAATTGGCAGGACTCGGCCCGGCATCTTTCAAGGATATCTTATTGGTCGGAAAGAAAAGTCGTGCATATAATCTTCTGGCTTCATCCGTGGTTTCATCATTCTTGACCGGTGGTTCACAATTCGTGTCTGCTTCACTGATCATTCCTGATTTGCTTTTTGAAGACATTGAATTCAGACCTTTGGAAAGCGATTTTCCGAAACCACCGCTCATTGCTTCGCCGATGGATAAATAATGAACTTTTTATGATTGGGAGGGGTTACAGCCTCCCATTGTTTTTTAGGATTATCATTATGTCAAATATCAAATCACCTCGTGGTTCCGAGCTACATTGTGCCAATTGGCAAATCGAAGCCGCTTATAGAATGATTCAAAACAATTTGGATCCTGAAGTTGCCGAGCATCCAGAAAAATTGATTGTCTATGGTGGATATGGCAAGGCGGCCAGAAATCACGCTTCTTTGCAGGCAATTCTTGATTCACTTAGATCCATGAGTCCTGATGAAACTTTGCTGGTTCAATCGGGTAAACCCGTTGGCATTGTACCAACACATGAAAATGCGCCAAAAGTGATCATAGCAAATTCAAATCTTGTTGGAAATTGGGCCAATTGGGATGAGTTCCGAAGACTCGATGAATTGGGACTCATGATGTATGGTCAAATGACAGCCGGGAGTTGGATTTATATCGGTACGCAAGGGATCGTGCAAGGTACCTATGAAACATTCGCTGAATGTGCCAGACAGCATTTCGGTGGTGATTTATACGGTCGTTTCGTACTTACCGCCGGACTTGGCGGAATGGGCGGAGCGCAACCACTTGCAGCGACATTCAATGGGGCTGTTGCATTATGCATTGAAATCGATGAAACACGCATTGATAAACGCATTCATGATGGATATTGCGATGTGAAGATACATGATTTGGATGAGGCTTTGCAAAAAGTGCAAGAATGCATCAATGAAAGAAGAGCACTATCAATCGGTCTTGTCGGTAATGCCGCTGAAATTTTACCGGAACTCGTACGAAGAAATGTTATTCCTGATGTCGTTACCGATCAGACTGCAGCTCATGATCCTTTGAATGGGTATTATCCTGCAGGAATTTCCAAATCAGAAGCTGATGAATTGAGAGGATCTGATCCTGTAACTTATCTCGAAAAAACACATCACTCTATCGGTGAACATGTCAAAGCAATGCTTGCTTTCCAAGAAAGAGGTGCAATTGTCTTTGATTATGGAAATAATTTGCGTGGTGTGGCAAGAGATAAAGCGGGTGTTGAGAATGCATTTGATTTTCCGGGTTTTGTACCGGCTTATATCAGACAATTGTTCTGCGATGGAAATGGACCATTCAGATGGGTGGCTTTATCCGGTGATCCGCAAGATATTGCTGTAACCGATCAGGCAATTATGGAATTGTTTCCGGAGCATGAAGGACTTCATCGCTGGATCAAAAATGCTCAATCAAGAATCGGCTATCAGGGCTTGCCTGCAAGAATTTGCTGGCTCAATTATGGCGAAAGAGCAAAAGCCGGAAAATTATTCAATGATCTTGTGAGAGATGGCAAAGTGTCCGCACCTATCGTCATTGGAAGAGATCACTTGGATTGCGGCTCGGTGGCCTCACCTTATAGAGAAACAGAAGCAATGCTCGATGGTTCAGATGCCATTGCCGACTGGGTATTTCTAAATTTTGCATTGAATACGCTTGGTGGCGCTACATGGGTTTCTCTGCATCATGGCGGAGGAGTCGGAATGGGTCTTTCACTTCATTCAGGTATGGTGATTGTTGCTGACGGAACTTTCGAAGCTGAGCGAAGGTTGCAAAGAGTCCTCACATATGACCCATTGATGGGCATTTTAAGACATACAGATGCAGGTTATAAGCGGGCTCTGGGGAATGCAGAAAAGTTTGGCATAAAAATTCCTTTATACCCCATAGTCAGAGATTAACGATTGAAAACAGAAGATTTGACAGAAAAAACAGACAAAATGACATTATGGTGTCAAAGTGTCAAATAAATGTGTCAGATACTGTTAAAATGACAGACAATATTTTTTCTCACTCATTGAAAGGACTGAATGGTTCAATCAGCTACTACTTTTCGAAATGACGATAGGTCATCGAATTCATCCAATGTTCCAAGGAGAATGATCATGCAAGAATTTATCGAAAGATCTACAAATGAGATGGACACAAACAATATGATTGTTGTTCATGAAACTCAAGCTCCGGCCAATGTCTATTTTGATGATGAGCGTTTTGGAGCACCCAAGGATGAAGTAGCGATTTCCACCACACTTACGGGAGAAGAGAGAATGGACTTGGTATTGCAAATTGAGGCCTTATTCAAGGCAGACCGCAAGCGTTTCTTGAGTTTTATTCGCCAACGCGTTCGCAGTCAAGAAGATGCTGAAGATATTTTGCAAGATGTATTCGCAAATGTTATTTCAGCTGCGGGACATGTACAAAGACCCATCGAAAATCTCGCTTCCTGGGTTTTTACCGCAGTGAGAAACAAAATCATCGACTTCTACCGCAAAAAGCGCGCAGACACTTTTTCAGATTTGATCACTCCGCGTCAGCGAGAAGAGGGAAATGATTCTCTCGACTATCTATTAGGTGATATGTCTTATAATCCCGATGGAGATTTACTTCGCAAAACCATTTGGGAGAGAGTGCAAGAAGCATTGAAAGAATTGCCTGATGAACAGCGTGAAGTATTCGAGAAAAATGAATTTCATGGAGTTTCTTTCCGCGAAATGTCTGAAGAAACCGGAGTAAATATCAATACACTTCTTGCTCGCAAAAGATATGCTGTATTGCATCTTCGTGATCGCTTGAAAGATATTTATGCTTCCATGAATTATTAAAGAGCATGTTAGCTTTGAAGAGCCCAACCATCGAGGTTGGGCTTTTTTGTTTCAATGCTTTTGAATTACAATGCATATTGTCGAATTTTACGCCATGAATACATCTACAATCTTCGCTTTCTTGCTTTCATTGTTCTTGGGATTTTCGTTTTCTCAATTTCACATGTTTGCAAGTGGTCCAAAAATTCTCATTGTGACTGCACACCCGGATGATGAAACTGCATTTGCGGCAACAATATATAAAGTCACTCATGATTTGAATGGATTGGCTGATATTCTGCTTGTCACCAATGGAGAAGGCGGATATAAATATTCCACGCTTGCTGAAGATATTTATGGAAGGGAATTGACCGATGAACAATCGGGTCGTAAAGCTCTTCCCACAATTCGAAAGAAAGAATTGATGGCAGGTGGTGAATATATTGGCTTGCGTGACTATTTTTTTATGGATCAACAAGATACAGGATATACACTCGATGCAGATTCAGTCTTGAATATTGTGTGGGATACATCGATTGTCATTCGAAAAATCAAAGAATTGCATGGCAGAAATAATTATGATTATGTGTTTACCTTACTTCCTGTTTCGGGAACGCATGGACATCATAAAGCCGCATCAATTCTTGCTTTACGGGCAGTGAAATCAATCGCATCGGAAGTTCGACCAATCATTGTTGGATGTAGTGTGACTGATTCAACAAAGTTGATCCCTGATCCATTTCTTGGCTTGCCTGGATTTCCTGAAACCGCGATGAATACACAATTGGCGATTGGTTCTTTCAATAGACTAACTCCTTTTGGTTTCCAACAGAAATTGAATTATCAAATTGTTGTCAATTGGTTGATTGCCGAGCATAAATCTCAAGGTGCTATGCAATTGGCAATGGGAAAAGGACAGTTAGAGCAATTTTGGGATTATGCCATAAATGGAAATGCAGGTAAAGAAAAGATTCTCAAACTCGCGGAATTATTGAGAAATGCACCGCTCAAAAAGTATCAGCAAAACAAGTAGAATGGCTATATCCCTCAATCAAGAATAGAATTTTAAAAAAATAAAAGAACTTATCATGCCCAGATTTAAAATTACATGTGAATATGAAGGAACTCGGTTTTCGGGCTGGCAGGTTCAAAAAAATGCTCGCACTGTCCAAGGTGAATTGATTGGTGCTGCCAAATCAATATTTAATACCGATGCATTTGAATTATATGGATCCGGAAGAACAGATGCAGGCGTTCATGCACTTGAACAAATCTTTCATTTGGATGTAGAAACAATGTTGGCACCGCATATCATACAGTTTAAAATGAATGATGCCTTGCCTGCAGATATTTCTATTCGATCGGTACAGAAAGTTGCCAAACAGTTTCATGCAAGACATCATGCAATAGAGAGAACATATCTCTATCAGATTTCAACACGAAGAACTGCATTTGGGAAAAGATTTGTGTGGTGGGTGAAAGATCAATTGTCGATTGCCACCATGCAAGAGGCCGCAAATCATTTCAAAGGCATGCATGATTTCCGTTCATTCACCGCGGATGATCCTGATATGAAATCCACAAAAGTGGAAATCACGGATATTAGTGTCAAAATGCAAGGTGACTTAATCGTGATCACTATTTCCGGCTCACACTTCCTATGGAATATGATCAGAAGAATGATCGGTATATTGGTTGAAATTGGACGCGGAAAGCAATCACCTGATATCATCCCGACATTGCTCAAGAAAAAATCAGACTTGCCGGCATCTTTTACTGCTCCACCTTCAGGACTCTTTCTTGCATCAGTTCGATATGAGAATGATCCGGCGAAAAAAGTTCAATCAATTTTGAATGTCACATGAGAATCCTGTTGTTCTTCATCATCGGTATTGCACTGAATTCCTGTTCGGACAATATCATTACTTCTCCTGATCAAATCGTATTTCCACAGGAAAATGTGAGCTATCAGCAGCAAGTTCGACCACTTCTGGAACTTACTTGTGCATTTTCAGGGTGTCATGATGCTGAAAGTTCAGCAGCCGGAATTGATGTAACTGGTTATTTTCAATTGACTTCCAGAGCAGGACTCATAATTCCCGGAAGACCTGATAATAGTTTGTTGATACAAATTCTTGAGGGGAAGCAAGGGCATTTACTCACATTTCAGAATAGAATCACCGATGCACAGAAGAAAGGTGTTCGACAATGGGTTTTGGAAGGGGCATTAAATAATTAATTATCAATGGCAGAAATAGAGGGAACTAGCCAAGGAAAATATTTGTTTTGACAATATGTGTGATAACAAATACTTTTGTGTGTTCTTTTTCCCACTTTTTCACCCCAAACACCATGATGAAGTCCTTTTTCTTTTCTGCGATTATCGCATTGAGTTTAGTTTCTTGCACCGATGATGATAATGTGGTCACTCCCGGTGGAGGAGATACTGTCACTACAAAGACAATACTTGGTAAAGTACCCGATACGCTCATTTCCAAGTTTGTGTATTATTCATTCGAAGCCGATAGTTTTATTCCTGCATCTCAGGCCGAAACTGATGCATGGGATATACGCCTTCCTTATCTTTTTGGTGGTGGAAAAACACGATCAATTGATATCGTATTGAATTCCGGAACGATCAATGTTCTTGGTAAAACAAAAGGTAAAATCATTGATACCACCTTTGATTTGCTTCAAAGTGCCCCATCTGACGATCAATTGATCGTGGATGATACAGCTAATTCCAAGCGAATTATACCAATTGCAATTGATGGAACAGGAATGTTTACATATGAGCCAACATCCAGAACCATCAATCCTGCGCCCCAGAAGACACTTGTATTGAAGACCAAATCAGGAAAGTATGTCAAATTTCAAGTGACTTCACTTTATAAAGGTCAGCCTGCACCTCCGACCATGATGTCGGAACTCGGACACTATTCTTTCCGTTATGCGAAAAGTAATAATCGAAATCTTAAAACCAATTGAGTTTGATGCTTTGTCATCAGAAGCTCCTTTGGTAAATTTGCATGATTAAAATCGTCCAATGGAGTATACTATGTACGGAAGCGTCAGTATCATTGATATAGAAAACAGTGCCAAAATGCTCGAAGAGGATCCGATCCTTCTCGCGCGTTTTGAAGAAAAAATCCAAAATGGCGAAAAGATTGAGCCACATGATTGGATGCCGAAGGAATATAGACGACAATTGATTCGCATGATAGAGCAACATGCTCATTCTGAGATCATTGGAGCATTGCCTGAAGGAACATGGATCACTCGTGCTCCCGGTTTCAGACGTAAAATGGCATTAATGGCAAAAGTGCAAGATGAAAGCGGTCATGCTCAATTATTGTACAATGCAGCAGAAACATTGGGAAAAACCCGCGAGGAGATGATTAATGATCTCATCATCGGAAAATCAAAATATTCCAATGTATTCAATTATCCTGCAAAGACTTGGGCTGATACAGCCGTCATCGCATGGCTTATCGATGCATCGGCAATCATCAATCAAGTGACCAATTCCAAGGGATCTTATGGTCCATATTGCCGGGCACTAGAGAGAATCTGCATGGAAGAGTCATTCCATCTTCGTTATGGTTATGATAATGTGGTGACACTTGCAACGGGCACTCCGAAGCAAAGAGAAATGGTTCAAGAAGCATTGAATCGTTGGTGGCAACCCATCATGCATTTCTTTGGTCCACCGGACAAAGCATCCGTACACTCTGAAATCCTCATGCGCTGGAAAGTAAAGATGGCTAGCAATGATGATATGCGTCAACAATTTTTTAATCAATATGTCCCAAAAATTCTGGAATTGGGCTTAAGCATTCCTGATAAAGGTTTGATTAAGAATAAAGAAACCGGAAAGTGGGATTTTTCCGATCCTGATTGGAATGAATTCTTTGAAGTAATCAAAGGAAATGGTCCTTGCAATAAAGAGCGCCTTGCGGTTAGACGCATGGCTGAAGAGCAAGGTGCATGGGTTCGTAGAGCATTGAAAAAAACAAATGCTTATACAGTGCCACTTTCCTGATTCTTCAAAAACATAATTCAACCCCTTCTACGGAAACGCGGAAGGGGTTTTTTTATAGATGATACACATGAAATATTTCATACTTCTGTTTTTGATTTCATTCAATGTAATGACATTGCATGCCCTATCAGAAGCGGATTCCATATCGCCAAGATTACCAAAGATTCCCCTTTCGAAAAAACAAAAGAAGGATTCCGTAAGTACCTACACATCCAAAGAGCAAGTGGTTGTTACGGGTACGAGAAATGAAGTATTGCTCAAAGACTCTCCTGTTCGCGTTGAAGTGATAGACAAAAAGCAAACGGTCAGCACAGCCATGGTGAATATCGGAGATTTATTGCGTGAGCAATCGGGGATGATTTTAACAAACAATGTAAGAACCGGCATTCAAATGATGGGATTAGGCGCGGATTATACCCAGATTTTGATAGATGGTCAGCCCATGATTGGCCGTGTTGCCGGTGTATTGGATCTTTCCAGAGTATCAGTTGGGAATGTGGAGCGAGTCGAAGTCGTGAAAGGTCCGATGTCATCACTATATGGAAGCGAAGCGCTTGCAGGCGTAATTAATATCATCACAAAAAAACCGGATGCTGGATTTTCCGGGATGGTATTTGGACAATATTTGGATAGAGGTCCTTCCGAATTGCGTGGAGAAATACAATATGGTTCAAATTCTCTTGATCTCACCGGATTTGTCAGCATGAAGAATGCAAGACCATTCACATTGCAACAAGATACATTACGGGTTCCATATCAAGGTTTTTCCGATCAAACCGTGCATTTGAAATCCAAATGGCATGCTTCGAATTCTGTGCAAGTTGGTGCGGACATGCGATATTTTTCAAGTGAAAGCAGAGGTGCATTCATCGAGTCATTTTTCGGACAGATTGCATCGAATGAGGGTAGTGTTCGACAAGAGGATTTGCAGGGAACCGGTTATGCTATTTGGACTCATGGTAAGGCAAGACTAAATGCTCAATTGCATTATGCTTCCTATAAAGAGCGCTACAATTTTGATACAATTCAAGGTGAAGCAGGTTCCGTGGATGATCTTTCCCGAGGATTGCTTCGTTCATATCTCCAATATGATGTGATATGGAATGAGCGCAATCGCTTCACTTTCGGCATGGAGTATACCATTGATGATATTGGTGGATCGCGTTATCCGGATAATCCATATTTCGCAACATTCAGTGGATTTGCCCAATGGGAAGGGAATCCAACTTCATGGATTTCATATGCATTGAGTGCGAGATATGTTGATAATTCGGCGTATAAACAGGATGGGCTGCAAGAGTCTAATATATTGAGCGCCATAGCCAAATTATCCAATCCAAAATTGGCGGTGAATCTCAAATTGCAAGATGGAATTCGTATTCATACTTCCATTGGAACAGGTTTCAAAGTGCCGGATTTCAGACAATTATATGTGCAATTTTCGAATCGACTTGGTGGAGCAGGATATGATTTGATAGGAGCTCGAAGATTGGGTTTGGATTTGCAGCCTGAGCGCTCCATTTCGATGGATTTGGGAGTGATACTTGATGAATGGTCGACAAATTTCTTATCCGATGATATTCCACTACGGGGTTTTGCCGAATGCAGAGTGTTTCATAATACATTGTCCAATCTCATTGAATTCTACTATACCGGCAATAATCCACAAACAAATCAAGCAGTGTATTCCTATCGTAATATTGCAAGAGCTTCAACACAAGGCTTGGAGATGTCCTTGCGGATGAGTCATCCGATTCCGGGGCATGAATCGGGGGAACTTGGTTATTCCTTTGGATATCAATATTTGGATACTCGTGATTTGGAAGTGTATGATGCGATTGAGAAAGGGATGGCAGGAACTATTGACCCTTCGACAGGAAGATTCAATACATTGACTGTGAAGAATTATGGTGGATTATGGTTTAGATCTGTTCATTCAGGAACAATGAGATTAAGTTATGAACATAGAAATGCCGGTATATCGGCATCGATACGCGCGCAATTCATTGGTAGATTTGGAGATGAGGCATTGGATATAAATGGTCCTGTTCATAATAATCGCAAAGTACCTGATTTGGACGTCGAATATGTACCTGCATATACGATCCTGAATCTTGGGTTTTCAAAAGATATTGAGCTCAGCGAACTTTCCGGTTCTTTACGAATCACTTTGGGAGTCAATAATCTTATGAATGTCATGAATTTACGCTCAATGCCTAATCTATTGGGAAGGCAATTTTCACTCTCGATGCAGTTCATGTTGTAATCATGAATAACTTTCGACATAATTTCCTAAATTATGTGCGATTTGTTTCGTCATCAGCCGGGATTCACAGTTAAAGGTATAAGAATGAATTCATATTTGGAAGAAGTTAAAGCAACGGCTTTGGCCGAAGCACAAAAAACCTATATGGTCAAGGTATATGGCTGGATGGTTGGTGGGCTTATGGCAACTGGATTGGTTGGAGGTTTCGTTGCAAGTGATGCATCGATGATTCAATCAATGCTAGATTATTTCTGGTTTTTTATAATTGCTGAATTTGCACTGGTTTTTGCTCTCTCTGCATTCATTCATAAGATGAGTGTACCGGTGGCAATGTTATCCTTTATAGGATATTCCGTTTTGAATGGCATTACATTATCAGCAGTTTTGCTAGCATATGATGAAGCGGCCGTGATGAATGCATTTTTGACGACATCAGGCACATTTGCTGCAATGAGTGTATATGGTATGGTCACGAAAAAAGACTTATCCTCTTGGGGATCATTTTTCTTCATGGGACTCATCGGTATCATCATTGCAAGCATTGTGAACATATTTCTTGCAAGTTCAGCGCTCAGCTTTGCAATTTCATTGATTGGAGTTTTTGTTTTCATAGGTTTGACAGCCTATGACACGCAAAAAATCAAAGAATCGGCTGAATTGGAATTGCAGGGAAGTGATATGGCAATGAAAGGCGCGATTCTTGGTGCATTGACATTATATCTTGATTTCATTAATCTCTTTCTCTTCATCTTGCGCCTCTTTGGCGGTAGCAATGATGATTGATGATTATTTGGCTTTCTATCCGGGCAGAAGTGAAGACTTCTGCCTTTTTTGCTTATGAGCTCATTTACGGATTATACAGAACAACGATTGATATATGCTCGGGATTTATTGAAATCCGGTGATATACAAAGGGCATTGTCAATTTGTGAGCAATTGTTGTCACCTGCATCTATCTTTTCACATGGGAAAGAAATCTTTTTGATCATTTCCGATGCAATTGAAAAAGCAGGAGATTTCGATAAGGCAACATTGATCAGGAAGCGAGCCGATGAGTTATTTCCCGATTCAAGTGATTTTTCAATTGCAATTCTTCGGTCTCCGGAAATTGTCATTGATTCCATTTTGCCTTTTCTGCATTTCAAAGATGATGTTTTGCCCGAGCAGATAGAATATGATGAGATCAATGTAGATTTTCCATCATTCACATTGAAGGAATATCCCAAACAGCAGATTGAGATTATACGATCTGAAGAATCTCAGCAAACATTGTCTGCTCTGGAGGAATTGGCTCAAAGACTGGAGAAAGCAAGGATTCCCGCCATAGAAGAAGAAAAAACCATTTCAACTCCTTCATTCATGCCTTCAATTGTTACGGAAACAATGGCCAATATTTATGTGCAGCAAGGTGCTTTTTCACAAGCGATTAAGGCATATCAAGTATTGGCTCGAAATCAACCTGAACGATTGGATCATTTTGAAGCAATCATCGCTGACTTAAGACTTCGTCAATCATAATCTTATTACCATGATTCAACATTGGAATATCATTGAACAATATGCTTCAGTTTTGAAGCAGGTGCATTTGAAGGAATTATTTATCGAGGATGCCGGTAGGGTTCATTCTTGTTCTCATACATTGCCATTTGCATTCGTAGATTATTCTCGTCAAAGAGTGAATGCACAATTGCTTGAAGAATTATGTGTTTTTGCTCGAGAGATCAATATTCGTGAACAATTCGTGCAGATGATGCAGGGAGCAAAAATCAATGTCACTGAACAACGCAGTGTATTGCATACTGCATTGCGTGCTCCTAAAGATTCGGTCATCAATATTGATGGTCAAAATATCGTGCCTGAAATTCATGCTGTATTGGATCAGATACGCGTATTCAGCGATGCTATACGCAAAGGTGCATTACGAGGATATTCCGGAAAAACATTCACAGACATAGTCAATATCGGAATAGGCGGATCGGATCTTGGGCCGAATATGGTTTGTAATGCTTTGCGATATTATTCTAACCGTGACATTTCAGTGCATTTTGTGTCCAATGTTGATCCAACGCATCTTGCCGAAACATTGAGAACATGTTCTCCTGAAACCACATTATTCATTATTTCCTCAAAGACATTTACCACTGAAGAAACAATGGCGAATGCATTTGCCGCAAAAGAATGGTTTTTGCAACATGGTGGTACTTCATGGGAATTGCATGCATGTGCAGTTTCGGCGAATATAGAAAAGACGAGTGCATTTGGAATTCCATCGGATCGTGTTTTCGGTTTTTGGGATTGGGTCGGTGGACGATATTCCGTGTGGTCTGCCATTGGACTTTCCATTGCAATCAGCATTGGTTATGAGCATTTTGAGCAATTCCTCGCCGGTGCCCATGAAATGGACATGCATATGGCAAGTGAAGAAATCGAGAATAATATCCCGATCATTTTGGGACTCATCGATGCTCTGAATGTGATTTGTTATGATGTGCATTCTCATTCCATTATACCATATGATGAATATCTTAGATTGTTCCCTGCATTCTTGCAACAGATGATGATGGAAAGCAATGGGAAATCCATTACGCGAGAAGGACATGAAATTGTCTATCACACATCGCCGATCATTTGGGGACAGCCCGGTACCGATGCACAACATTCGTTTTTTCAGCTATTGCATCAAGGAACCGAGCAAGTGAACACGGAATTCATAGCATGTGCAAAACCACTCAATCCAATTGGCGACATGCATGAACGATTGCTCGCAAATTGTGCGGCGCAATCCGCTGCATTGATGCATGGAAAAACACAAAATGAAGTCATGCAGGATATATCCAAGACAAATTTGAGTGAAGCAGAGAAGCGAGCTCTCATTCCACATAAATTATTCTCCGGTGATAGACCTTCCACAACTATTCTATTGAAGGAGCTCACTCCATTCACACTCGGATGGCTTATTGCATTGTATGAGCATAGGACATTTGTTCAGGGAATCGTATGGGATATTTGTTCATATGATCAATGGGGAGTAGAGCTTGGAAAGGTTATGGCAGCTTCAATATTACCGGCAGTCAAAGACTCCTCGGTAGTGCTTGAGTCGCAAGACTGTTCAACCGAGCAATTGATTTCCACCATACATGTATTCAGGAATGCATGATGGCAATAATCCCAACATTGATGACCGATTCAATTGCTGAATATGCTGAGAAGAATTTCACTTCCGAGACTCCGGAATTGAAGCAACTTTTGATTGATGCCAAAGAGAAAGGTATTCCTGAAATTTCCATCGGTGGCGTGCAAGGAGCATTTCTGCAAAATATGGTACGATTGCTCAATGCAAAGGTCATCGTTGAGATTGGGTCTTTGGCCGGATATTCTGCTATAACAATGGCTGTCTCGATGGAGGATGGTGGCATCGTGCATTGTTTCGAAAAAGAACCCGAATATTGTGAGTTTATATCATTGCAAGCCAAATCTTTCGGAATTGAAGATCGAATTGTTATTCATGAGGGAAATGCGGTTGATGCATTATCAAATGTCGATATTCCGAGCATTGATTTGATATTCATTGATGCAGATAAACCATCGTATTCAATATACTTGGAATTATTGCTTCCGAGATTAAGATCCGGCGGACTGATTATTGGAGACAATGCTCTTGCTTGGGGCTATATTGCAGAAGAGTTTCCGGAATTCGAGCCGGAGAATGTTAAGGGGATTCAAGAGTTCAATCAACATATGAGGAAGCATTCAGCCCTTCATCCACCCTGCATCATCCCACTTGGAGATAGTATGTGTATGGCAGTAAAAAAATAGTCAATCATGACATTGGTCATATTTATCAACTGATTTCAGATATAGATTGCATGTGGTAATTCAATCAATACTGTTTCATACTTCTCAGGAGAAATATCATGCATATTTTCCATTTTGGAAATCATTCCATCTCATTATCTGATATCAGAGACATCAAATTGCAATATGATTATCAGAAAAATGAAATTTATGTTGATCTTGAATTGAATGGTGGTGCCCAAATGAGTTTAAACCTTCCTGACTCATTGGTCTTCATGGAAGAATTCATCAAGAAAATCAAAGAAGACAAGAATGTTTGATATAAGCCCCGAAAGGGGCTTTTTTGTATCTCCCATGAATAAATCCATGGTGTGTATGGGGTAATGAAAAAATAGATTCATTCAGGAAGGATGATTACATCTAAAAATACATATTGGACTTTTTATGCGAATGTGATTAAGAAGAAACGATAGCAATGGGCTAAATGATTGGCCTTAGCCATGAGGAAACATCATATATTGCAGGAGTTAATTAGTAAGATAGAATATGAGAGCAAAGATCAAACTTCTCGCCTCGGATGCGGCGATATATGGTGTGACCACGCTGTTGACGCGATCTATGAGTTTTTTGCTCACGCCACTTTATACAAATGCATTGTCAAATAGAGCTGAATTCGGGGTTTATGCATATTTGTATTCATTATTGGCATTCGTGAATGTAATCTATGCATTTGGGTTGGACACCGCCTTTCTTCGTTTCTTTTCAGCCAAAGACCCACATAAAACAGAACAAGCATTTTCTTTTTCATGGTGGATGATCGCATTAATCGGGATCGTCTCAACCATTGTGATTTTGTTTTCAGCCGATGGCATTGCAAATTGGATACCCGACCTCGCCGGCAATGGAGACTTGATCCGTGCCATAGCGCTCATTCCACTTTTCGATGCATTGACTAATGTTCCGTATAATCTATTGAGGATGCAGAGAAGGGCAAAACGATTTGCGGTATTGCGAGTGCTGAATGTTGCCATCAATGTTTGTCTCAATATAATCCTTGTGGCATTTCTCAAAATGGGTCTGATGGGAATAGTCATTGCCGGAATCACATCATCCTTTCTTGCAGTGCTTGGGGTAATGCCAATCATTATGCAATGGCTTCGTATAAAATTCGATGCTGAATTGTCAAAAGAGATGATGCGTTTTGGCATTCCGACCATGCCATCGGCTTTTTCCGGAATGATGCTTCAGGTTGCTGATCGACCAATCATGACATCAATTGCAGGAGCTGACATGACCGGACTGTATCAAGCAAATTATCGCTTGGGAATTCCAATGATGATGCTTGTTGCAGTATTTGAATTTGCTTATAAACCATTCTATTTGTCTCATCATGAAGATGAAGATTCACCCCAACTCTTTGCTCGGATATTTACATATTTCATGATCATTGCATGTGCTGTGTATTTATTGATTTCACTGTTTATCAAAGACATCGTACAACTTTCCTTTGGCGGAATTTCTCTGATTCATGAATCGTATTGGCAGGGCTTGGGTATCATTCCAATCATTCTTGCGGCATATATTTGGAATGGCATTGCCACCAATATGGCATTGGGAATGCATGTCAGCAAAAAAACCGTATGGCTCCCAATTGCAACCGGAATTGCTGCTGTCGTCAATATCATCCTCACATTTGTTCTCGTTCCAATACTTGGCATTTATGGAGGAGCATGGGCAACATTCATAGCTTATGCAGTCAGCGCAATGATTCTCTGGTATATATCATCGCAATTATATCCGATTCCATATGAATGGTCGAGACTGCTTGGAACAGCAATCGTAACTGTGATGTTATTTGGGATTGCGAGTTTCTTTGAAACAAGTGGTTGGATGAATTTATTCATTGTTTCATCGTTTCCTGTCATTCTTTTTGCAAGCGGAATTCTGAATTCCAAAGAAAAACAAATCATCACCAGATTATTTCGGACAAAATGAACAATAGATCGCTTCATATATTCAAGCACTTGCTTTTGAGCATGCTAGTCATGATCATGGTGCAACATATCAATGCACAGAAACTTCTCATTCCAATGGATCTTGCTCAAACCGATCATTTGAAGGCATATGGTTTGACATACTGGGCGCTGACAAAAAATGTGAATACTGAATGGTTATTGAATTATCGTGGTGGCTCATTCTTATGCGATCCCGAGCCTTTTCTCATTGCTGAATGTAGAATTCGTGGTGTTGGATTCGAGCAATTGACACAAGGTCAGGCACTTGCAATTTATGCAGAAGTGCAAAGTGAAAAGTCCAATATGGATGTTGTTAAATTGGAAAAACCACCACGCATTGCAGTGTATACACCTCCCGGTTCCAGGCCTTGGGATGATGCTGTGACCATGGTTTTGGATTATGCCGAAGTGAAATATGATAAAGTATGGGATGAAGAAGTATTGCGGGATAAATTATCCGACTTTGATTGGCTACATCTTCATCATGAGGATTTTACTGGTCAATACGGAAAGTTCTTTGCCAATTATGCAACCGCACCATGGTATATCCAACAAGTTACTTTACTTGAAACCACAGCAAAAAAACTAGGTTTCAAAAAGGTCTCATCATTAAAATTGGCCATCGTTCAAAAAATCCGATCATATATCGAGCAAGGCGGATTCATGTTTGCGATGTGCTCGGCAACTGATTCATATGATATAGCTCTTGCTGCCGCTCAGACTGATATTTGCGAAAGAATGTTTGATGGTGATCCAGTTCAACCCGGTTATGAATCCAAAGTTGATTTCTCAAGAACCTTTGCATTTGAAAATTTCGAGATTTACACAGATCCATATCGGTATGAATACTCAACCATTGATGTTGATGCAAGTTTCAGAGTGAATAATCCCGCTGTTGACTATTTCACATTATTTGATTTTTCCGCCAAGTATGATCCGGTTCCCACGATGCTAACGCAATGTCATGCGAATGTCGTTAAGAATTTTCTTGGACAAACAACAGCATTTCACAAGGAACAAATCAAAAAATCGGTGACAATTCTGGCAGAGAGAGAAGGAACCGACGAAGTGAAGTATCTTCATGGAAATATAGGTCGTGGAACATTCACATGGTATGGTGGACATGATCCCGAGGATTATCAACATGCTGTGGGTGATCCGCCCACAGATATCTCTCTGTATAAAAATTCACCCGGCTATAGACTCATACTCAATAATATCTTGTTTCCTGCCGCAAAGAAGAAGAAACAGAAAACCTGAAGAATATTGCATCTTCAATTAGGTATCTTTGCATAAAACAATGAGGAATTACCCATGTCGCAATATGATCATCATCAATTTGGATTTTCAACAAGAGCAATTCATGCAGGACAAGAACCTGATCCTTTAACCGGCTCAGTGACTGTTCCATTATATCAGACCTCAACATATGCACAAGAAGCAATCGGAGTGCATAAAGGATTTGAATATGCACGCACCCAAAATCCCACAAGATTTGCATGGGAGGAAAGCATGGCAAATCTTGAGCAAGGATGTGCAGGATTTGCATTTGGTAGTGGAATGGCGGCAATAGATGCTGTCATGAGACTTTTATCTTCCGGTGATCATGTGATTTGTGCAGAAGACATGTATGGCGGGACATTTAGACTTTTTGATAAAGTATTGAAGCGATTCGGAGTGGAATTTTCAGTTGTTGACATGACTAATCTTGATGATGTGAAGTCCGCAATTCTCCCCGGAAAAACAAAATTCATCTATACGGAATCTCCAACGAATCCAATGATGAAATTGACCGATATTTCTGCTCTTGCAATGATTGCCCATGAAGCTCATGCGCTTTTGATAGTTGACAATACATTCGCAAGTCCATATGCTCAAAAACCCCTCGCATTGGGTGCAGACATTGTATTGCATAGTGCAACGAAATATCTTGGTGGACATTCTGATTTGGTGTCCGGCATAGTCGTGGCAAAAGATTCAGCAATTGCTGATCAGCTTCGTTTCATTCAGAATGCAACCGGTGCAGTGCCAGGTCCCATGGAATGTTGGCTGTGCTTGCGATCAATCAAGACATTGTCCGTAAGAATGAAACAACATGCTGAGAATGCGATGGCCATTGCAGAGTTCTGTGAAAAGCATCCTGCAATTTCTGCAATACATTATCCGGGTCTTATATCGCATCCACAACATGCATTGGCAAAAAAACAAATGACAGGATTTGGCGGAATGATTTCCATCGAACTTGGTTCGTTGGAAAGAGCTAAAAAGTTCACTACTTCAGTCAAGCTTTTTACTTTGGCCGAATCACTCGGAGGAGTTGAATCACTTGTTTGTCATCCCGTAAGCATGACGCATGGATCAATACCAAAAGAGCAAAGAGAAAAGTTGGGTATCACCGATGGCTTGGTAAGATTGTCTTGCGGTATAGAAGATAAAGAAGATCTCATGGCTGATATCGCACAGGCATTGGACGCATTGTCATGAAGAAAAGATCATCCGTTCACAGCGGAGCCATGCAAAAAGCATCTAGCATGAGGATTGGACCCGGACCCGAGATCACCACACTTCCAAATGGTGTGCGTATAGTCAGTGAATATATTCCTGATGTTCTGTCATTTTCATTGGGAATCTGGATTGCCTCAGGTTCGCGTGATGAAGAAAAAGGAAAAGAAGGTGCATATCACTTTCTTGAACATCTCGCATTTCGTAGAACGGAATATCGCAGTACAAAAGCATTGGCTGATGCATTTGAGCAAATGGGTGCATATTCTAATGCATTTACTACAAAAGAGCATACCTGTTTTTATGTCCGTGCTCTTTCAAAAGATTTTGCCAAAGTCTATAGTTTGATGGCTGAATTGACATTATCGCCGGCACTAGATTCTCGTGACATTGAGAAAGAAAGAAATATCATCATAGAAGAAATTAATTCATGTGAAGATGAACCGGAAGAAGTGATTTTTGAAGCGGGCGAGCAATTATTGTTTGGTTCACATACTCTGGGACATCCGATTACAGGAACCATTGATACCATTAGCTCAATGGAAAGAAGTGACTTGGTTAAAGCAAGGGCAGAAATGTATCGACCTGATCGCATAGTGATTGCCGTTGCCGGTAATATTCCTCATGAATTGATCGTTGAATATGCGGCAAATACATTTACGATGCCAAAAAGTTCGAAGTCGAAAGTAATAAGAAGAAAACCCAGAATTCAGAAGGTTAAGCAAGAAATTCAAGCGAGAACATTTCAGCAAGGACATGTATTATTGGGTAGAATGACAACTGGATTGTTTTCCGAAGAGCGATATAGGTTGCTTCTTCTTAATATTATCCTTGGTGAAGGAATGAGTTCGAGATTGTATCAGTCCATTCGAGAAAAGCATGGACTTGGCTATACTGTCTATTCTTCACTCGATTTATTCACGGATAGTGGCACATTGTATATGTACACCGCTTGTGACAATTCGAATATTGAGCGTGCTCGTGATACAATTCTGAATGAATGCAATCGAATGATGCATTCAGCACCTGTTGGCAAAAAAGAACTTGAAAGAGCCAAAGCTCAGGTCAAAGCATCGATTATTATGTCACTTGAAAGCATGTCGGCAAGGATGCAAGCCATAGGTCGAGGATTACTCGAAGAAGGTAAAATTGAGTCTGTTGAAGAAACAATTTCCAAGATTGATGCCGTAACTGAACAAGAAATTGCAGACATTATTGACAATTACTGTGAAACTGATGGGTGGTCAACCGTGTTGATAGAGTCACATCATGCATAATCGCCGATATTCGGTTCATCGTTTTTTTGTAATTTCCCATCACTTATGAAAATCACACTCCACATATTCATTGTTTTGATCCTCGTTCTGGTTTCTTGTTCGCCTGAAGAGAATGTCGTCACTCCAGATCAGGATTCTTGGACATTATTTTCGGTTCCAATGAATGAGAATGCACTCTATTCAGAACGTGTTTCAGGGTCGGAGCTTTCAATTCGCAAGAAACTGTATTCATCCGATTCAGAAATCGGCAATATGTATATCTATCGTGATCAATTATATCTATTGCTTCCGGCATCGAATCGAATAGTCATTCTAAATCGTGCATCATATGAAACATTGCATGTGATTGATTTTACCAGTGAATCGAAGAAACCACTTGCGATGGCTTTTGGTAATGCGACAACAGCATATATCATTTTTGAAAAAGACAGCATTGTTCGGTTATATGACATATTGAATAAACAGCTTGCAGGATCAATCAAGGTTGGATATTATACTGCTGATATAATCTCAGGAATTGGTGATAGACAGAATCAGATATTTGTTGCCAATCTTGGTTCAAATACCATTTCGCATATTGATACTAGAACAAATCGTGTCGAGAAAGAATATGCGGTTCATACTGCTCCAAAGTTTTTGTCAAATGATCCAACCGGTAAGAAGATTGTCTATGTGAGTGAAGGTGGTGGAAAAACCATCACGAATACAGAGAAGTCCACTGCAGGCATTGGATTTATTGACATTGATAGGAAATTGTTGCTTGCTCAAATGACAATAAGCACCAGAGATATAGATAGTACTGATGCAATTCCAACAGGAGTGGCAGTTACTGC
>DBCJ01000106.1 GCA_002293005.1 Ignavibacteria bacterium UBA961
TCATGAAGTATTTGATAGCGTCTATCGCTCTTTGGGTTATCATAGCGTGGGAATATCCAATTATCAATTCATCGATTCCAAATTCAATCAAAAGCCCGGCTATGTTCCATGTTATGAACATGGATATAATGCTTGGAAAAGACATCATGTCTGTATCGGAGCAAATTCCGTTACTTGGCTAGATTTCATCTTCGGACAAAGCATTCATCATAAACAAACGATGCTTGACAGAATTAAACCAACCGTTGATGTACTTGCAATCGCACATCCAAAATTTCGTGGGAGTTTTGATGCCGATGATTTCAAGTAT
The DNA here is from genome assembly GCA_002293005.1 of Ignavibacteria bacterium UBA961. GTDB lineage: Bacteria > Bacteroidota > Ignavibacteria > Kapaibacteriales > UBA961 > UBA961. Next base: position 311 of record DBCJ01000106.1, read on the forward strand.
CTATTCAATTATAATTGCATCGAAGTATTGAATCATTATCGAATTTCGGACATTCAATGGGATTCCGCTCTTTCAGCGGGATATCCGGCTTGGATAGTGGGTGATGATGACACTCATAATGCCATGGCGGATGGTGAAACAGGGGTTTGCTGGACGATGATACATGCTAATGGTAAAGCCGATAGGAAAGAATTGACGGAATCATTAAAGCAAGGAAGAGCTTTTGGAGTGACCGGCAAAAGAGGTCAGGTGGGAATATATCCTTTACAATATTCCATCGAAGCAGATACCGCACTTTTAATTGTTCTGAGTGATACCGCCAAGAACATCGAAATGATTGGTCAAAATGGCAAGCTCATGCAAAGTGATTCGAATATAAAGTCCACGCGCTATACTCTTCGAAATTCAGACACCTATATTCGGGTCAAAATCCATTCTGAATCTTCAATCCTTTGGATGAATCCGATCATGCGAGGAGATGGAAAGAGCAATATTCAACCCACCATAAATACTATACAAACCTTTGCATATCGGGGCGCATGGTTTATGGGTTATGCCATTATTGGGCTCATCATCTTTCGACTCAAAAGAAGAAAGTAATTACTCTTTGGTCCCTTTATAGAGTTCAAATTCCAGCAATCGACATTCAATATCGGCATTGAAAAACGGAATTCTTTTTGAAGTACGAAGTCCGATTGATTTTGCAGCTTGAAGATTGCCCGTGAATATATATCCGGTCCATCCGGAACATTTCTTTTTGAACATATCACCGATTTCTCGGTATTCATCCTCTAAAGTCTTTTCAGTCCCAAGCCTTTGACCATATTCCGGATTCATGATGATGATACCTGGATTTTCAGGTAATGTAATGTCTCGAACATCCTTCACCGACCATTGTATCCACTCTTCGATTCCCGCTTCTTTTGCATTTTCACGGGCAATTCTCACGGCTCCGGGATGAATATCTGATGCAAAAATGCGAGGAGAGTCACATTCTCTTCTGGCATTCATGGCATCGAGAAGCAAATGTCGCCAAAATTCCTTATCGTATCCAAACACATGCATAAAACCGAAATTCTTACGAAGCGAACCGGGCGCTGTATCCGATGCCATCAAAGCGGCCTCTATGGCAAGTGTACCTGAGCCGCACATGGGATTTACGAATGGCATGGAGTATGGTGCCCATTTTGTGGCGGATATCACTGCCGCAGCAAGATTTTCTCTCATTGGAGCTTGCCATGGGTTCAAGCGATAACCTCTGCGATGCAGTGGAGTGCCTGACATATCAATATAAATAGCCCCTTTATTGTCATGCCAATATAAAAAGAGCACGGTTTTGTCTTTTTCCGCACCGGAGTCCGGTCTTCTATTGCGATGCTTCCGAATGCGATCAACAATGGCATCCTTGCATTTTTGTCCTGCGAAATGAGTATTTGTAATAGTTCTGGTGTCAATCGAAGTCACAATCGAAAAATATCCATCATCAGGGATAATTTCTTCCCATGGGATTGAATACACGCTTTTATACATATCCATCGGAGTTCGTATATAGAATTCTTTCAATTGCAAAAGCACTCTCGATGCGATTCTTGAGTGCAGACATATCGCCATTGCCTCTCGAATGCTCCCTTTGATGCTCACACCTGCATCTGAAACCGAAATGGGGGTAAAACCCAGCGAGCATATTTCTTTCTCAAGAAATGGGGCAAATTTTAAGGGACATGTAATAAAGAGCGTGGTTTGATCTGATACGAGATTCGACAAAGAAGGACTCCGATAAATTGTGAAATGCAATTTACGGTTTTGCTCCACGGAATACTTCCTTCTCCCTGAAAATGGCGATAATTCCATATTATTGCGCAATAGAAGTCAATCAAAAGTGCCCCTAAATGGATATATCCATCATCATCGTGAATTACAATGTCAAGGATTTCCTTGCGCAATGTCTTTCTTCCCTGCGCAATGCGCTTGATGGTATGGAATCAGAAATCATCATAATTGATAATGATTCACAAGATGGATCCAAAGACTATCTTCCCAAAAAGTTTCCTGAAGCATCTTATACATGGCTGGATACAAATATCGGCTTTGGCGCAGCAAACAATATCGGGATAGAACAGGCCAAAGGCAGATATATTCTACTTCTCAATCCTGATACTTTGATTGAAAAAGACACCATACGAATGATGATATCATTCATGGACAAAGAGCCCAAAACCGGCATTGCGGGTTGTAGAGTATTGAATGCGGATGGCACTTTTCAACTTGCTTGCAGGCGAGGATTACCGACACCATGGGCATCATTTTGCAAATTATTTGGCTTGCAATCTCTCTTTCCGAAATCTCCTCTCTTTGCACGATATAATCTCACATATAAAAGTGAAATGGAAACCTATGATGTGGATGCCTTGATTGGCGCATTCATGTTTTGCAGACGCGAGGCATTGCTTGCATCAGGAGGTTTCGACACCGATTTTTTCATGTACGGAGAAGATCTCGATCTCTGTCACAGAGTGAAAAAACTTGGATGGGATATCCGGTATTATCATGAACCCACCATCATTCATTTCAAGGGAGAAAGTTCAAGAAGAAGCTCCATGAATGAAATCATGGTATTTTATGATGCGATGGAAATTTTTGCTAAAAAGCATTTTGGAAGCTCAAGATTCTTTCTGTTTTTCCTCAAAATCGGCATCAAATCAAGAGCAATACTTGCTACCTTTGAAAAACATTTCAGCGATATGCTTCTATTGTTTTTTGACATCTTCAGCATCATTGGTTCTTTGCTTTTTGCAACGGATATAAGATTTGGGAATCCATTTGCATTCCCCGACTATGCATATCCTACTGTATTCATTGCAATGATATCAGTAACCATCGGTTCACTACTCATCTCCGGAGCATATTTCGAACATGGGGGGAAGGTCAGGCCGATACTTATGGGATATTTCGCGGCATTTTTCATCCTTTCTTCACTCACATACTTCTTTAAAGATTTTGCATTCAGTCGCGGTGTATTACTGATGTCGATGGGTTTTGCATTGAGCATTTCAATAATCGTACGACTTCTTTGGCATGCTTATCATACAATTAAAGGCAAAAAGGCAGATAAAAGAGTCATGATTCTCGGTTGGAATGAGCATGAATCTGACATCATAGATGCTTTGAATACCGCTGACACCCATAATGCCATCATTGTGGGTAGGATTTTGATGAATTCAAATGATCCACAACAAACATATATCCCATTATTGGGAGAATTCTCGGCTTTGGAGTCCATCATTGCCCATCATTCAATTGATGAAGTCTTGATCATCGACAAGCATATAGATTCTGATCAAATCATGACTTTATCCATGAAATTGCAATCACAAAATGTGCGTATTCATGCAGTGCAGGAATATGATGATGTGATTGTTTCTCATATTGCCGAAGACATTTCAGGTATATCGCCAGACATACCGATTGTCAATCTCAGACTCTTCAGACATCGCCTCATCAAAAAAATCGGAGATATCACTCTTTCCCTTTTCTTTTTGAGTCTTGGCCTCCCACTCGTATTTTTGTTGTCCGACAAGCCGTTTGTTTTTCTAAAAACACTAATAGATGTCATTTTTGGTAGGATCAGCATCGTTGGAGTATATCAAAGAGATGCATCATTTCCGGACGCTTTGCCCGGCATGACAGGATTGGCACTCATTGGAAATCCAGAAATGATGTCCAAAACAGCCATTCATGATTTGGATGCTCATTATATTCGTTATCACACTCCCGGTCTTGACTTGGAGATACTCTTGAAACATCTTGTAAGGAAAGGTTTACGTGGCTTCAAACTTCGTTCTTGAATTCGAAAAACCAATCATAGAGCTTGAGCAGAAAGTCAGCGAAATGCGCAGTCTTCCAAATGCTCAGGAGATAGAATCGCAAATCCTTGAATTGGAAGCGAATATTGAAGAGTTACGCACCAATGTCTATGCACATCTCACACGCTGGCAAAGAGTGCAAATAGCTCGTCATCCTGAAAGACCATATACACTCGACTATTTGAGCTTCACTTTTTCGGACTTTACCGAATTACATGGTGATCGTGGTTATCGTGATGATCCGGCAATTGTTGGGGGATTGGCAAGATTGGATGGAATGCCTGTAATGGTTATTGGACACCAAAAAGGTAGAGATACGAAATCGAATCTTCACAGAAATTTCGGCATGCCCAATCCTGAGGGTTATCGCAAAGCGAAAAGACTCATGCTTTTGGCTGAAAAATTCAATGTACCTGTCATTTGTTTGCTTGATACACCCGGCGCATTTCCTGGAATCGAAGCCGAAGAGCGAGGACAGGCGCAGGCAATTGCGGATAATCTACTCGTTATGTCAGGTCTTCGCACGCCAATCATCATCTGCATCATCGGAGAAGGTGCTTCCGGCGGCGCGCTTGGCATTGGCATAGGAGATAGAGTATTGATGCTTGAAAATGCATGGTATTCAGTGATTGCACCAGAATCTTGCTCAAGTATTTTATGGAGAAGTTGGGATTTCAAAGAACAAGCCGCTGAGGCATTGAAATTGACTGCTCCTGATTTGCAACAATACGGCATCATTGATAGAATCGTTCCAGAACCCACAGGTGGAGCTCATCGCGCGCCGATTGACATGTTTGAAACACTCAAAAACATTTTCGTGGAAGAACTGAACAAACTCATGTCCAAAGACCTCGAAACACTGGTGCAAGAAAGAAGAGAAAAATTCGCCGGCATGGGTGTGTGGACGGAGTCTTGACATCGTGACATCCAAGACCATTTTATATGTAGTTAATGCAAAAGTTCCTGAGGAAATTAGAGCCGAGAAAATATGCTCTGCACTTGCGAATATGGGACATCGCGTCATCATTGCATGCAAATGGTCGGGCGAGGATCTCATTCGCGAAACCACCCAGGGTTATCTTATTTCTCGCATTGGAAAAGACAAGCGCTTAGCCACTTGTTTTCCCGGCAATCCAATCTGGACAAATGCAATAAAAGATCTTGTTCATGATTTCAAACCGGATATCATCATCTGTAGAGAGATGATTCCAATGTTGTCCTGCACTCAAGCCGCAAAGGGTCGAAACATTCCGATTATTTTGGACATGGCTGAGCACTATCCTGCAGCAATGCGCGAATGGAAGAAATACAGCCAAAATCCACTCTCACGATTTTTTGTTCATACACTTCCACTCCCGGAATTGATTGAATCTCATGCAGTGAAACATGCAGATGCAATCATAACTGTTTGTGAAGAACAAAATCAAAGATTGCAAAGTCAGTATTCCTACCCAAAAGAAGCGCTTTTCATAGTTCACAATACCCCTGAGAAGTCAATATTCAATGATGTGATTCCAAGATGCAATATTCCGCCCATCACATTTGGTCATCACGGTTATTTCACGCTTGAAAGAAATTTAGAGAACTTGGTTTTGGGATTCGACATTGCCGCAAGACAATTCCCTCAAATCACATTATTGCTAGCCGGAACAGGTGAAACATTGGAAGATGTTTCAAGACTTGTCCAAACAGTATCATCTAGAGATAGAATTCACTTGACTGGACCATATAAAGCGAAGGATCTATCAGATCTCTACAATAGAACTGATATCGGGATATTGCCTTATGCCGAGCAAGAATTCAGACAATATACATTGCCAAATAAGGCATTTGACTATATGGCATGTGGAAAACCTATCATTTCATCGGGTTTACAACCCATGAAACGCCTTTTGGATGAAACAGGAGCCGGAATCTATGGTCCATGCACAAGTCCCGAGGACATTTCACTCATGATTGAGCGCATTATGGAAGCAGATATTCAAACGATGTCCGAAAGAGGTCATCAGGCATTTTTGAGCAAATATCACTGGGAAAATGAAGTGGAGCAATTGCAATCTGCGCTGTTTTTTGTGGGTAAAAAGTAATTCAGACCAATAGCATCCGATTATTCAAGGTTTTTTGTAGATTTGCAGTCAAAATATGAGAACGAATCACATGGAACACCCCGATACTCAAGGCAATTGTGCCGTGCTTATCGTATCATGTGACAAATACAAGGATTTATGGGGACCATGCATAACCTTGTTCAGAAGATTTTGGAATGACTGTTCATATCCGGTTTATCTCTTATCCAATACTGTACGAGTTGATTTTCCGAATGTCACATCCATATTGACCGGTACAGATGTATCTTGGTCCGACAATCTCCTGTTAGCACTTGAACAAATATCCTGTAGTCATGTTTTACTGTATATCGAAGATTTATTCCTTGTAAATCCTGTTGCTTCGCAAACGATTCATTCTTTGATTGAACAAAGCATTAGAGAAGATTGGAATTATCTTCGGCTAAATCCTACTCCGAAAGGAGATATGCAAATCGATGATTTCATTAGTGAGATTTCACCGGGATCAGTATATCGTTCATCCGTGGTTTTTTCGGTTTGGAAGATTGAAACATTGAAACAAATACTCAAATCCGGTGAGTCAGCTTGGGATTTTGAAGAAATTGGAACTGCAAGAACTGATTCATATTCAAAGTTTTATGCTTCAAATCAGGAATTGATTCCGGCATGCAATACAGTAATCAAGGGCGTGTGGGAATTGGAAGCCCTTAAAAAGATTAAAGATTTAGGCATCGAGCCTGATTTACAATCGAGAAGATCCATGTCTTCACATGAATATTTGATCTGGAAACTCAAACAGCTTAGATCATTGTTATTTCATCTGATGCCACATTCATCAAAAAGAAAAATCAGATCTATTTTTCGATGAAATTGAAATAGTAGAAACATAATTAGTATCGAACTTGTCATTGCGGAAGAGATGAATGGGCCGTATCCTCCTATTCACGCGTAATGACACATTGTGGGATGCAGAAAGCCAACTGCATTACTTTTTACATGCGCCAGGGATAGCGCAATTTATTGCCATGAGGCAAAGTGAGTATATTATGAGTTATCCAACACCTGATTCGGATAACAATTCTTTTAATGAGAATTCCGAATCACAAAAACCAATGTATTCCTATGATGGGAATAATTCATCCACAGGCGATGATGCCTCGGGATTAGGTAATCAGGAAAGGGAGAGAAAACCAAGAACGCCATATCGTTCTTCTGGCAGACCTTCTGATGAGGAAAGACCTTCAGGAGAATCTGGAAGCAGTCAATATGTTTCTCGCTCTGAATATCAAGATCGTTCCGACTATCGCCGACCTTCCTATGGCGACAATCGCTATGAGCGAAGAGATTTCCAACAAAAATCATATAGATCACAAGATAATTATCGTCCAAACAATTATGGTGGTGATCGTCAAAATCGTGATTTTCAGCATAGATATGGTCGCACTCCGGAAGGTGGATCAGGTGGATATAGACAAGACTATAGACCTCGTCGTGAATATGGTGATCGTCCCCAATATGGCCGTCCAGGCGCTCTAGACAATCGTGGCAGCGGTGGCGGT
>DBCJ01000096.1 GCA_002293005.1 Ignavibacteria bacterium UBA961
GTTTATGAATGTGAAATCGGGTGATGTCATATTTGTTCCAGCGGGCACGGTGCATGCAATCGGCCCCGGAATACTTCTCTATGAATTACAGCAAACCAGTGATACAACATATCGACTCTATGATTGGGATAGACCGGGTTTGGATGGAAAACCAAGAGAATTGCATATCGAAAAAGGTTTGAAATGTAGTAGGCCCGGAGCCGGAACATTCCCTTATCATCAATACCCGATCATTACAGATGATCATGGTAATAGCATGCAAGCATTAGTGAATGAGCAGTATTTCAAGCTTGATAAAATCACTCTCGGATCACAGCCATTCGATTATTCGATGAATCATCGAGCAAAGTTGATTACAAATATTGGAGAACATGATGTGCATATTCTCCATGATGAATCAATCGAAGCTTTACCAAAAGCACATTCGGCATTTTTGCCGGCAGGAATGGATAAAGTCAGATTATACTCTCCGGATGCATATGCTAAAGTTCTGATTGCAAGTGAGCATGCATCCTGAATTGTATTTATTGGTTAATTTGCATGCCATAAGTAATCCTTCGGACCAACATGAATCCCCTCATTTTAGACGGCAAATCACTCGCAAAACGCATTGAACAAGAGCTTGCTCAAAGGACGCAGGCATTGCTTGCCCATGCACCGGGAAGAATTCCAATCTTAGCCACGATTCTAGTTGGTAATGATCCTGCCAGTGCAACATATGTCAAGATGAAAGGCAATGCTTGCAGGCGTATTGGCATGGATTCTCGATCAATTGAATTACCTGAGCATACCACAACTGCAGAACTCAAAGCAGTTATAAATGAATTGAATTCTGACCCCGATGTTCATGGCATCCTTTTGCAACATCCCGTTCCTCATCAAATAGATGAAAGGCATTGTTTTGATTCGATTGCATTGGAAAAAGATGTTGATGGTGTGACATGTCTTGGATTTGGTAGAATGTCCATGGGTTCTGATGCTTATGGCTCGGCAACACCTGCCGGAATAATGACCATGCTCAAACATTATGAAATTCCACTCAAAGGAAAGCATGCCGTCGTATTGGGTCGCAGTCCCATTCTAGGCAAACCAATGTCAGCAATGTTGTTAAATGAAGATTGCACTGTAACGATTTGTCATTCTCGTACAGTCAATCTCCAAGAACATATTCGCATGGCCGACATTCTTGTTGCCGCAGTCGGCAAGCCGGCTTTTGTGCAAAAAGATTGGATTCGTGAAGGTTCCATCATCATTGATGCAGGATATCATCCCGGTGGGATTGGAGATGTACATTCGGATGCATATCCACTTTCATCTGCATTTACACCAGTTCCAGGTGGTGTTGGTCCCATGACCATCAGCACATTGATGTCGCAAACACTAACGGCAGCAGAAAAAGCATTGGGTATAATTCTATAACTATTCTTGAGTCTTCACATGAAAATCTATACAAAAACAGGCGATGATGGAACCACCGGTCTATTTGGTGGTAAACGCGTTGCAAAATTCTCAGCGAGAATTGAAGCATATGGAACGGTTGATGAATTGAATGCTGTAATAGGAGTGGCCCTCACACATGATTTACATGCGAAAGTCAGTGAACCATTGCAACATGTCTCTTCATTACTTTTTACGGTCGGATCTGATCTTGCAACACCGCAGGATGCATCTCAAAAATCATCTGTGCCCGCAATCACTGAAGAACATGTGGATTTTCTTGAAAAATGGATTGATGCATATCAAGAACATCTTCCTGCATTGAGGAATTTTATTTTGCCGGGTGGTTCTCCCGGAGGAGCGCATTTACATTTAGCTCGAACTGTTTGCAGAAGAGCCGAAAGAGCGATTGTTGCATTGAAACAAGATGAAGAAATCAATCCAATTGTGCTCAGATTCATCAATAGATTATCTGATTATCTCTTCGTTGCCGCTCGGTTTGTGAATGCAAAAGAAGGTCATGATGACATTGAATGGAAGCCTTGATATAACATCATGAAGAGAATCCTCATCTCAAATATAGGATCACTCATTACCATCTCGCAGATGCCGGATGCAAGAGGAAATATCCATGATTCAATGAATGAACTTTCCATCATTCATGATGCTGCGATGATATTCACCGATACATTTGAATGGATTGGTAAAGCTTCAGAAATACCCACCGAATACATAATTGATCAAGTCATTGATGCAAATGGCCGTGCAATCATTCCTGGATTTGTGGATTCTCATACGCATTGCGTTTTTGCGGGTAATCGCTCGAATGAATTTGCGAGAAGACTCCGTGGTATAACCTATCAGCAGATTGCTTCAGAAGGTGGGGGAATACTAAGTACTGTCTCAGCAGTTCGACAAGCATCCATTGAAGAATTGGCTGAGAAGGGGATTGAACTTGCTTGGAAGGCAATTGAATATGGTACGACCACCATTGAGATGAAAAGTGGATATGGACTATCAATTGAATCTGAACTTGCTTTGATTAAAGCCATTGAAATAGTCAAGAATGAAGTCCCAATTCGCATCATCAGCACATTCATGGGAGCTCATGATTTTCCTCCGGAATATGCTAATAATCGCTCAGCATATGTCGAACTCATCATCAATGAAATGCTTCCAGCGGTAAAAGAATTGAATGTCGTTGATTTCTGTGATGTGTTTACAGATACCGGTTATTATTCAATTGAAGATTCCCGTAGAATCTTGCTTAAGGCTATGGAACTTGGATTTTCCTGCAAAGTCCATGCAGATGAATTGTCTTCTTTCGGTGCCGCTGAAATGGCAGGTGAATTGAAAGCGGTGTCTGCAGATCATTTATTGTATTGTTCCGAAGCAGGCATGGATGCAATGAAACAAGGCGGGACGATTGCCACATTGCTTCCCGGAACTGCATATACATTGCGTTTGCCTTATGCTCCGGCAAGAAAAATGATCGATCGAGGATTGATTGTTGCATTGGCAACGGATTGCAATCCGGGATCATGCTATACACCGAATATGCAGACTATTCTTTCTCTTGCTTGCATGAATATGGGGATGAGCATCGAAGAAGCATTGACATCAGCCACTTTGCATGGGGCTTATGCTTTGAGAGCTGAACAATATTGTGGAAGTATTGAAATTGGAAAGAGTGCTGACTTTAATATGTTGGATACATCTTCATATTCCGATATGGTATATCATTTCGGAGTGAATCATATTGCAAAAACTTGGAGTAGGGGAATTTCTATACAATGAAAAATGGCCCTCAAGTGAGAGCCATGATTTATTGATCTAGTTTTTGAATGATGAGGGGAGTGCAATTGCAAACATCTTTGACCAATGCCACACCTGCTTCCGCATTTTTTCGCGATGAATATTCACCAATCGTCACAACATATCGCAAAGAACCATCCGGCATTTTTCTATCTGTGAGATTTACTTTCATTCTTTTTGCTTTATAATCATCAAATTCTTGCTCGGCTGCTGCCTTTGTTTTGAAAACTCCCACTTGCAAAGTAAATAAAGTCTCTGCACGATTAGTCTTGGGGGGCGTGATATACCCGCGAGTAATCAAGCTGGAATCAATCTTCGTGCTATTCGAATTCTTGGAAATAGAATCTTTTTTGATGATTTTCTTTTCTTCAGTTTTTTGTTCTGTTCTGTTTTCCTGCTTTATGGTTTGTTTCGAAGGTCTTCCTGCTCCACCAACTGTGGCGCGAAGAAGATCATAAGCAGTCAATAATAATTCTGATTTTGGATAAGCAGTTCTGAAGTTCTGCATTTCCTCCCTTGCTTTAGCGGTATCTCGTTTCATCGCATAATAATGGACAATGCGCCATTGTGCATCATCTGACCATTCGCAATCAGGTTGTTCTTTTACTATGCGTTGATACATAGGAAGTGATTTGGACATATCCTCCAAAACAGAAGCATGTAAAAATTGAACTCCGGGATCATCGGGAAATTCAGCCAATAAGTCCGGTAAATCTCTTTTAACCTCGTCAAGTTTACCCATCGCAAGAGATTGTAATCTGTTTCTGACAATGGATGCCTGACCTAGTGCCAATGGCGAAGTACATAGTCCCAAAAGGATTGCACTTAGAACAATTGGCATAGCCATTTTAATGAATTTCATTGGATTATTGACCATGTCTTTACTGACATTATAAATGATTTAAGTACCAACTACCATTTACCCCACTTTTATGCCAAAATCCACTGAATGAATCAAAAAACGAATCATTTAGGCCGGTTGAATCAATTTTTAATCGAAAATTTAGATTTTGGAATGAGGTATATATGCTGAAATCATATCAGCTGCCTCTTTTGCAGCATTTGGTTTACCATGCTTTAGAGCATTTTCTCCCATTTCCTTCAACTTTGCTTGATTACTGAGTAATAATTCAATCGCATATTCCAATTCTGTGTCCAAAGCGCCATCTTCAATAACCATTGCGGCCCCATGTTCATGCAAAGTTTCCGCATTGAGAGCTTGTTCATTATTAGATGCCCCGGGCAATGGAATAAGTATTGCCGGCTTTCCACAGACAGCCAATTCCGCAACCGTTCCGCCCCCCGACCTGCATACAACCAAATCAGCACTTGCATATGCTGAGGGCATGTCATCAATGAATTGCATCACATGGACATCTGTTGGAAGAGTTCGATTGATTTTGAAATCAGTACCGGTTTGCCAAAGTATCTGTATCTCTTTTTCAGACAAACGATCAATTATCTTGATCATGGCTTGATTGATGGAACGCGCGCCAAGTGAGCCCCCAAAGACAAATAATGTTCTTTTGTTTGGATCCAAATTCAATGCTTTTGCACCATGTTCTTTGTTAGGAATGCTCTTTACGAATGCAGATCTCAAGGGATTACCGCAATGCTTCATATTGTCATTCGGCATTTTACCAAAGAGAGAACGATATATGCTCTTTGTTTCTTCAAAAGCTATGATGATGATTTTGGCATATTTACCCAATAGAGCATTGGTTTTTCCGGGCTTTACATTGGGTTCTATGATGATGAGTGGAATACCGGACAATACCGCATATATTCCAACCGGAAGACTGATATAATTCCCGCCACAAATGATGCATGCAGGTTGATGCTTTTGTATGATTGATTTTGCTTCTAAAACTGCTTTCAATAGAGTTAATGGAAGCTTTAGAATGGAAGAAGAAAGTCCGCGGAAACCACGCAAACTTTTCATCGGCGTGAATGGATATCCATTCTTGGGTAGATAACGAGATTCAATCCGATCCGGACTTCCCGTAAAATGTACGGACAAATGCGGGATGATATTTTGTAATTCTTCCAATACTGCGATGGCAGGGAACAAATCCCCACCAGTTCCGCCGGCGGCAATGATGATGTTTGGATTTGAGGATTCTGACTTATTCATGGAATTCCTTTGCTTCAGTCGAGTAAATCATGAAGCGCTTGATCGCAATCCGTGAATTGGAATCTGTATCCTGATTCGATGGTCCTTTGTGGCAATACATGTTGTCCGCCTGTTGCTATCACTGCGCCTTCGCCGAGCATGATGGATAATGCAATATCAGGAACATGAAACCAAGAAGGTCGATGCAAAACACTAGACATCAATTCAGTGAAGCGATTCATGGTCACGGCTCCGGGAGCCACAAGATTGAATGTACCTCTTACATTTGCATGTTCGAGTGCATGCATTATGAAACCGATTATGTCAATCGGGTGAACCCATGACATCCATTGATTCCCCGATCCGATTTTACCACCAAGAAACAGAGAAAATGGCAATAGCATTTTTGCCAAAGCGCCTTCACGAGGATCGAGAACAATGCCAATGCGACCAATCACTACTCTTGTGAATTCATTTGCTTGCATTGCCTGTTTTTCCCATTCAATACATACATTGGCTAAAAAGCCTGCTCCCGCCTCAGAAAATTCTGTAAAAATGGCATCTCCGCCATCCGATCCATAGAATCCGATTGCGGATGCGGAAAAGAAAAATTGCGGAGGATTTGCAACTTGACTGATTGCTTTCACAATTCCTGCGGTTCCATTTTTTCTACTTTCGAAGATTGCTTTCTTTTGCTGATCTGACCAGCGCTTTGCAACAGGTTCACCTGCTAGGTGAATCACTGCATAAGCACCATTGATTTTCTCGATGCATTCTGCCGAAATATTTACCTCGCCATTCCAAATCACAAAGTCTTGTGCCATTGGCAATACTCTTCGGGCTCTATCGGGAGATCTACTGAATACGATGATGGAATAACCCGCCTCACTCAATACTTTGATGAGTTTCTTTCCGATGAGTCCGGCTCCGCCGGTAACAATTATGGACTTCATCTTGAATCCTCCGATTTATTCATCAAAGATGTGATAGGCATATTCGGCCGAGCATATGCAAAGCGATCAATGAAATTGGTGGAATAATATGCATCCAAACCGGCAACAGTCAATGTTCCGGCTTGGTGAATATCAGCAAAACCATCATGATTGATGATATGTTTTGGAACTCTGATTTCTATGATTTCACCGATGAGAAAAATGGTGCCATTCAGTGGAATTGGCATATGCATGCGATATTCAAGCATCATTTTTACGGTGCTTTCTTTGATATATGGAGCTTTGCCTATGTCGCTATATTCTTCTGTAAAATTGCAACCGGAAAACTCAGATGTATCATCATCAAATTTTGCACTTGCCAAATGGGCCATTGAAAGCATGGAAGCATGTACTTGATTGATTGTATAATGCTTATTGGAAAGTATGTTCTCAAGTGTATGTCTTCGAACTGTATCAGGTCTGAACACCATTCCAAGTAATGGAGGGGAAGCACCAATATGCACGATGGAATTAAACACAGCGATATTGGTGATGTCCTTATCATTCACTGTTCCGATCAATCCGAGGGACTTGAATCCCGAAATGGAATTGATCAATGTGGCGCGATAACGATCGGGCATTGCCTCAAAATCTTCTCCATGCAGAATGGTCTGTTCAATCATTAGGCTTTCCACTCAAGCATGCCACCAACCAAGTTCAATACATTGAAACCGCGTGCATATAAATACTCGCAAGCTTTTCCGCTTCTTCCACCGCTTCTGCAGTAAAGGATTATTTCATGCTCTTTGAAATGTTCCAATTCTTCAATGCGCGAAGGAAGTGTATCCAAAGGAATGAGAATTGAATTCGGGATATGAATTTCTTGATGTTCTTCGGGTTGTCTCACATCAATCATCACGGGAGTTTCCCCAATATCAAGTCTGAGGCGTAATTGTTCAGGAGTGATTAGTCCATAGCTCATAGTGAATTCCTTAAAATGTACTTTTAATGCCGAGATTAAAACGCAAAGAAGAAAAATTCCAGGTTGCGGAATTATTGACTTGACTCACGATTGAATTCAAGACTCTTTGATACTGTGCTTCACCAAATAATGTGAGTGTTTGCGAAACTTGCTTTTGCAGTCCGATTCCTATATTGGCAGAGAACCATATGGAAGAAATCTCATCGAGTGTTCTTTCACCAAGTGGTAATTCTCTTGTTCCTGTTTCAACATATGAAAAAGAAAGGGGAGAGTCAATTTGTCGAAATGCATTAGCATTTTTATTGGGAATAAAAGAAGCTTGACCCATTGCAAAGAGATACAGCAATTCATGCATGTCCCAACGGAAACCACCGGAAATGGCAATGGTTGGTAGATCTGCTTGCAATACCGTGGATTCTCTGAATGGTACATAGTTGTTGATCAAACTATCATACACTTGAACGGAATTGGTGTCTTGTCCTCTCAGCATGACGGTATATGGCAAATATTCCATGCGTAACATGGTTTTGAAATTTGACATTCCTCCTGAGCCTACATGCAAACCAAGTCCCAATGGTGAGGAACTTTCAGCTTGGAAACCACTCGGTGAATCAATCATTGCGATTGTTCTTGGTGAATTCACATCATGAAATTGCGCACTTGCAATAGCATAAGCTCCCCATTCCCAATTGTTCTTTTCAGGTATTGCCACCGGTTTTTGTTCGACTTTTGATTGAAATACTGCACCTTCATATTGCAAGATGAATGTGGAAATATTTCCGGCAATGTCTCTGGCCTCTATTTCCATCATCCCTTTCGTCACACCCGCTGCAGGTTTGACGAAGAGTGTATATTGCGGAATGCCTTTCATGATCATTGCTTCGGTGATGACAACGCCTTTCTCAATTGCCAATAAACCTTGAGATGAAAGTACTCGGACTCTCTCCAATCCCTTGTCCTCAGAGCGTTCATCACGAATCACGACATTGATTGAATTTTCAAGATTGCGTCTTTCAAAGGAAGGTGGAAGAGTGTCAACAACTTCTTGCAAAACTTCAAAACCTTGCCCGATCATATTGCCATATGCATCATTTGTTGCAAATCCATAGGAATATAATCCGAATGGTATATCCGCTTTCACAGTATGCACACCGAATGGAACATCCATTTTGATGGCCACATAATTGCTTAATCCAACGAATTCTGGTGCATATTTCATTGTGTCAATTACTCTTCCATTGAAACGCAAGGATTCAACTGAAGAGGAAGGTACAATGATGTTCACAAAGTGTTTCCAATTTGTATAACTCGTCTTGGGTGTGGCAAATCTATATTCAGTGAGAAATTGCTGAGTGGGACTCACAACAAGCATCATGGGATCACCTATGGAATCGCCTCTTACTCTTGAAACTCTCCCTTCCACCGGTCCGGCACCACCAAGAAATCCCTGTGAATATTGCGCGACCAATACCGGTTCACTTGCGGTGAGCATGATATTTTTAGAACCTACAGAGGAATTTTCATACATCTCACCGGACTGTAATTCACGGATGAATACAGAATTTTCGAAAATCTTTGTATTGGGTTTTGAAGCAATCACGCGATATACATAACTGGATCTTTTCGCGAATTGACCAAGAATGAAATGCTTTCCCCAGCTATGTACCGGAGGAAGTTGTTCTACGAGATAATTACAAAATGGAACGCGCAAAGGCACATCGGCACATTGATGACCACTGAAAACCGCAACCGGTTTTGATGCCTGTATTCTTGTTCCTGTCAGATCGGGAAAAATCAAGGTGTCGCTTCCATTCATTGCTTTACCCATTGGCTGAAAATTCAAGGCGGCAATCTGATATACATCACCTTTATTCATAATGACAGGAAATGCAACTTTCGGTGGCTTATTTCGGGATGTCATGACAGATGGCGTGACATAAACCAATGTACTATCCTGAGTTGCAATAATGGCCATGTGAGAAACCAAATCATTCGTGGGTGTTGAATGATAACTCATTGCATAATATTCCAATCCCAATGCAGTGGAAGGCAATGCCAAATATGAATCGGTGGAACTTCCTCTTTCATTCAAACAAGTGACTGAAATTGGCGATTTGGATGTGATGCGTACTGCATTCGGTTGTAAAGTACCATCTCCTGTTACTTCAGCCGCCGCGGGAATTGATATTCTTCTCACGGTTCCACCAACCACTGTTGTGTCTAGTTTATATCGAATACCTTCAATTTCAATGCGAATCTTGGTCGTGATATCAGAACTGATGAATAATTCAAAATTCGGTGTACTTCTATCCTCGATATAAACATCGCCACCTCTTGCATCGGTCAATTTCATCTTACCAACACGATTTGCGGAGTGATGCCAAGAATTCTCTTGAAAACACAACCAAAACTCGGTACCCTCGGATGTCTTCGAAATGCGTTTTGTCGATTGCTGAGCATATAGTATGCCCTGAGCAAAAAGAAAAAAGACCAAGAGAATGCGACTAATATGAAGCATGGTTTTTCTCATTTTTTATGCACCATGCTCATGTGATACAATCCTTGTTCTGTTTTCATGCGAATGATATAGACACCACTTGAGAAATCCAGTGGATTATCGACATTCAATGTGAATGAGTGACGCCCCGCAATTTTTCTTTCAACCGGAAATTCCTTGACCAATTTTCCTTGAGAACTATACAGAAAGAATTGAACATCACCGGGTTTACCAACATAATAATTGAAAGATGTTGTATAGGCAAAAGGATTTGGTGAATTGATATCCATGCCTTCAGTACTCGCTTGAATGACAGGAGGATCAATAAATGTGATTCTTCCACCTATTTGTTTTGTGTCTTGAATCGAATCACCAATGTTGTATGACAATACTTTGATACTCAATGCCGAATCTATTCCTGCAAGAGTCTCCACATCCAAGTAAAAAGCGATTCCGGATGAATCAAAAAGTGGATTAGGACATGTAATTGCATACTCTTTATATTCATCTCCATCGGATAGAAATGTGATATCTGTTTTTTTGCAAGTGTATAATGTTCCGGGCTCTGTCAATGCATCATGAAGAATGATGCGCTTTTTGGGTATTGCCATGCGAATGGTGCAGATTTCCTGCATTGCAGTTCCATTCGACTGTAAAAAAACAGGCAACTTCCAGCGTGTACCCTGTCTGAGCGATGTATCAGGTAGAGTAAAAGTAGCATCACTTGCCAAGGCATATTTCAATGGAAATAGCAAGGAAATGAGAATTAATGAAAATAATGGCAACTTTTGCACAAAAAAGCCAAAAATGATCTGTTAAAAAAAAGGATGTTCCCGAAGAATTCGATTGCAAAGATAAGAATTTTGAACCTAGTTATCCCCCATAAACTCAATACCTGTGGATAATATCTATAGTACGGAACAAATGAGAGAAACATCGAGAATGTCTTGCACGGAACAACCTCTGGAAAGATCGCAATAGGGCTTTTGCAAACCCTGTACGATTGGTCCAATTGCCTTAGCATTTGCCAAGCGTTCGGTGATTTTATAAGCAATATTGCCTGCATCCAAATCAGGGAAAATCAAAATATTAGCTTGTCCTTGAATCGGAGAATGGGGTGCCTTCCTTTGTGCTATTGATGGAATCAATGCGGCATCTACCTGTAATTCGCCATCTGCGAGTATATCGGGATATGTTTGGGTGAACAATGCGAATGCCTCTCGAACCTTTATGATATCGGGATGTTCGGCACTTCCTTTGGTGGAAAAGGAGAGAAATGCAACACGCGGTTCAATATTCATGATGGATCGTGCATTCAAAGCGGTCATTCCTGCGATATCGCATAATTGCTCGGCAGTTGGGGAAGGAATAACGGCTCCATCAGCATAAAATAGGATGGATTCAGGAAGAATCATGATGAAGAAACTACTGACGGTTTTTACACCCAATGACAATCCAACAGTTTTTATGCCTGCTCTTATCACTTCACCAGTTGTTGAGATATTTCCTGCAACCGTGCCATCCACAATTCCCAAGTGAGTCTCAATGCCCGCGAAATAGAGAGGATTTTGAAGCATATCCATGCAATCTTCATTGGAATCAATGGTTTTTATCTTGACCTTGATAGCTTCTATATGTTCTTTTGTGCTGTTTTTTTTGGGGTCTCGAATTTCAATGCCCTTGATATCAATCTTATGTTCCAGTGAGAATTGTTCTATTTCATCAGTGTTTCCAATCAATATGGGTAAGATATAGGATTGATCGGCAAGAGTTTTTACAGCTTCAAGGACTCTTATGTCCAAAGCATCGGGAAAAGCAATGCGTTTTTGCCTAGATTTGGCCTTTTCAATGAGACCCGCATAAAAAACTTCTTCAGTGCTTTGATTCATCTCTTTTTTAAGTAATTGCTTGGCATTTTGTAATTTAGGCATACATAAAGTAAATATGCAATTGCAACTGTACAAAAATGCAAAAAAGGGCTCGATGAATCAGTTCCAAAATTCTTTGCGGCTAATTGTCTTGATGACTCTTCTCATTATGAGTCAACAGCAACCTGTTTTTAGTCAGGGCAGTGCCGGCTCAAAAGCGAAAATGCCCAGATTATCTATAATTGATATGCCAACTGCGAGGATATTACCTCCAAAAGCTTATAGGGTTTCAGGCATAATCATGCAGGAGTCTGGAATCCTAACACAAGTCAATTATGGTCTTACAAAAAATGTCAATCTCGGTTTTTCATATTCAGCAATGCCACTCTTTGGAGAAGGAGATCCAATTCTGCAACCATTATTGCTTTTTGATGTTCGAGTAAGATTGTTGTCCGAAAAGAAAAAAGTCCCGGCCATAGTGCTGGGAGTAAACAGTCAAGGACTTGGCGCCTGGGAAAATAAAAGAAGATTTGAATTCAATGCGCCAGGCATTTTTTTGAGCGCATCAAAAAATATTTCATGGGAAGCGGGTATTTTATCTTTACATGGTGGAATCAATTATCCAATCATGCCATCGGCATATTCAAATACACCGGGTGCTTTCGTGGGAGTAGAACAGTCATTCTATAAGAATGTGACAATCGCGACTGAATATTCAGGTACATGGAATGAAGACCCAGCATTCATGAACAAGAATGGTCTATTGAATTGTGCCGTAAAATACTCACCTTTCAAAGGTATCAATCTTACCATTCAAGCAAGGGATCTCTTGGAAAGCAGAGCAAATGGAAATGGCTTTCTACGATATGCAGGCATCGAATATATCGGCATATTCTAATATGAATATTCGTTTGATTCTATTTGATTTGGGAGGTGTGCTCTACAATATAGAACATGCACGAACACACTCTGCACTCAATTCGCTCCAATCAATCAATGCAAATCCAATCTCATTTTCTCTTGAACATGCGGAAGCAATATTCGGAGAATTTGATGCAGGTACATTGAATAAATCAGAATTCATATCAAGATTAGGTGAAGAATATTCCATTCAAGCCACAGATGAGCAAATCATCAATGCATGGAATGCAATGCTTTTGGGATTATATCCTGATACGATTTCATTCATACATGAGATTTCGAAATATCTTCCAATTGCACTTTTGAGCAATATCAATGAGATTCATCACGATCATGTTCGTGAAGAATGCAAGCCATTGTTTGAATATTTTGAGCATTTGTTTCTTTCATATGAAATGAATCTTAAGAAACCCGATCCCGAGATATTTCATCATGTGATCTCGAAAACAGGTAATTCTCCCGATGAAATTCTGTTCTTGGATGATACTCCCGTGAATTGCAGAATCGCGCAATCCCTCGGAATCAATGCAAAGCTCATCGATCCTCTTACTCGCGATTGGTTGAGTGAAATCAAAAATCTCATTGCCAATTAATATGCGTTTACTTTTCCTCTTGCCTGTGATTCTCTATGTGCATATTGTCAATGTATGCGCTCAAGATTCATTCTATCCTCATTATATCGCAAATCCACTTGAAGCTCGCGTGGGTTCATTCTATCAACCGAATGCTGATCGATTGCGACTTGATATCGGTCAAACGATTGATCTCAATCAATTCGAAATCGGATCTGGATGGAAGGCCGGCATTGGAGCAGATGCATTTATTCTCACCAGATTGAGAAGTGAAGGCAATTTTAAATTTCCCGTTGAAACCGCGGATTATTTTTTTGGTTTGCAAGGTTCCGTCCATGGGAATGTTGCCGGAATACCTGCCGGCGCTCGATTGAGATTGTCGCATATTTCCACGCATTTGGTTGATGGAGCCGCTGATGCACAAGGCGTCTTCTCGGAAAGAAAACCATTTGTCTATAGCAGAGAATTTGCCGATGTTTCTGGATATGTGATGCTCAGTGATATTCGACTCTATGCCGGCATTACTTGGATTTGGTCAACTCAACCCAGAAATATCGGTCGCATTGTTCCTCAACTTGGTTTCGACACGCGATATTCAATTGGGAATGATTTGAGCATTGAATCAGGTTATGATGTGCGTATAAGCGAAGTGCAAGGAATCACTTTGCCCACACATTCCATTCAATGCGGAGTAAAATATCACATGAAGGACAAAACAGGAATTTGGTTCGGTCTCATTGCTTCATCAGGTAGATCTATACATGGGATGTATCATACCGAGAGGGAAGATTATCTCGGTTATGGATTCAGGATTGCATATTGATGTACTTTGCATTCATTCATATCATGTGTTTTATCTTGCTCGGGTTTCATGCTCAAGCATCTGATGATGACATGCATGAAAACATGCAAAAGAATATGCCGCCACAATTGAAATTTTTAAGAGTATATGGTGGTGATGATGAAACCATGCCGCCGATTGCCATGTGTTCAAGACCCACGCAACAGAGAAGACCCAATGTCTCATTTAATTTCCCGCATATCACGATTGAGCTCGATATACAGTCTCGCACACCTCCACAGATGTTCGTGATCTTTTCACATTGCAATGCAGATTGGACCGAACATGAAAATGCTTTTCTGAATGATCCCGCCCTTCTTCGAACAAGTTCTATTGATTGGAGAATGGCTCCTCCCGCTTCCATTTGGTATTCCTATACAGGTATATTGAAAGTTCCGAATGAACATGTAAAATTCAATTTCGGAGGAAATTGGAAAGCCAAGTTTTATCTCTATGATGACCCAAGTCAGCCGATTGCAATCGCCAAATTTTTTGTCGTGGACCCCCGAGTGGAAACACGATTTGATGTGTATGGAGATTTCTATTCTCCAAAAAACACAATATTTACTTCAGGTGCATATACGGTTGAAGCTCATGCAAGATCCACTGAAATGCTGAATGATGGACAATTGAATACAGCGGTGTTTTACAGACTCAATAGATATGATGAGCCTTTCATTATATCGGAACAATCTTCATATGAGTCATTGAATGAACTCAATCATGCATATCCTCTTCAGACAATGATCACGGGTTTCGGTATGACCGGTCGTCGTTTCAGGATGGAGAGAATTCCTGCGGAAAATGAATATAGAGTTTTGAATCTTGGGGATTATTCCTTGTATCCTCGATCCAATGCACCACTTCGCATGTGGACTCCTGACCTATGGCGCAATGGATCATTTATTGAAAGATCGGATGGTGGAGTCATGAATACGCGTTTCATCGGTTGGGGAGACAAAGATTATGTGCAATTGGAATTTCTTCTCAATCCTCAAAATAGACTGGCAGAGCATGAAGTTTTCTTAAGCGGATCATTTAATAATTGGTCACCCGATGCATCCTGGCTCATGAAATGGGATGAAGAAATGAAATTGTATCGCTTGAGACAGTGGATTCCTCGTGGAAGGCATGGCTATTTATACATGACCGGTGAAATTGATGCCGATACGAGAAAGGCAATTCGCCTGACGGCAGAAGAATTTGAAGGGAATACTGCAAGGGGCGGTCATCCATTCATAGCACTCATCTATTATCGTGAATTCGGTATGGGTGGTTTTGATTCAATTGTCGGTGTTGCCGGAGGGAATGTCTATGGCTCCTGGTAAAATTCCGGGAATCCTCCTTTTCCTAGGTTCTGCGTGGTCTCTCTTTTTGAAATTGGCAAGGCCAATACTACTTTTTACTTCTTCGAAATTTCGAGAAAGAGAGCAAGAAATTGCTCAGCAAAAACCAAGTCGGAAAAATGAGAATTCAAGATTGTCTATATGGATACATGCATCTTCTCTTGGTGAATTTGAACAGGCGCGTCCAATCATAGAAGCATTGAAGAAGCAAAATGTGAAGTATGATGTCACCGTGACATTCTTCTCTCCTTCCGGATATCGTATTAGGAAGGCTTATGAATATGCAGACAGAGTGCTCTATCTTCCGCTCGATACGAAAGCAAATGCATATGCATTCTTGGAGAGCATAAACCCCGATCTTATCATCTTCATTCGTTATGAATTATGGCTTAATTATCTCATTGAAGCTAGAAAAAGAGCAATACCTTTTTATGCAGTGAATGCGACATTTCCTCGTTCGGCAATGTGGAAATTCATTCCAAGTATTCTGCGTTCAATTCTTGGTTTGTTTTCTGAAATATATACTGTTGGCAAAGCTGAAGTAGAGTCTTTCAGACAATTGAATATTCCCATTCCTATTCATTCAGGGAATGATACAAGAATTGATAGAATTCATTCACTTGTGTCTGAAATGAAACAAAGTCCGAATATCATTCAGAAATTTCTACCGGGTTTATTTGATTCATCCATTCCTTGCATTGTCATTGGAAGCTCTTGGGAAGAGGATGAGCGGATATTCATCGAGGCTTTGAAATTCATGCAGACACCCATTCGATTGATCATTGTTCCGCATGAACCAACCCATGAACATTGTGTCAGGCTAAAAGAATCTCTACCAAATAGCATACTACAAAGCGAAATGGAATCGATTGAAGATCAGCATATCATCATAGATTCCATCGGAAAATTACTTGCAATCTATTCCATTGCGAATGCAGCATATATCGGAGGAGGATTTGGTACAGGCGTTCATAGTTGTGCCGAACCTGCTGGTTATGGTTTGCCACTTGCATGCGGACCCTTTATTGATCGCTCGCCTGATGCAGTGACCTTGCATGAAATGGAAGCTTTGGAAATCATCAAGAATAGTCAGGATGCACTTGCATGGATGAATGCAATTTGCGCGGGAGCAATGCAGAAAGCGGGAGAGCAATCTCTGGAATATATTGAATCAAGAAGGGGAATGACAGACATCATTCTTCGAGATATTATCGGTATTGATTAGGATTTTTTCCTGCTCAAAAAGAGAATTGTACCGGTTATTGCAAGTGCCACTGAAATCCACTGAGCTTGAGACAATCCAACATATAAGGGATTCATACGAAGAAATTCCACGAAGAAGCGTTCGTTTCCTGCCAAGATCAAATACACACCGAACAATTGTCCCATGGCAAAATCCTTTTTACGAAGCACCCAAAGAATTCCAAAAAATACAAATGCAGTTAGTGTTTCATAGACAGGAGTTGGATGAACGATGATATCTTCAGGTATGGGTCGTCCCGGAAACAATTGCTGAAAATACCCAACCAGTTCCGGATTGCGCGCAGATAATGTGGAAACCATGCCCTCCGGATAACTCATGCCGAATGAATGATCTGTGGGTATTCCATAATCACCATCGCCTGCCAATTGACATCCAATTCTTCCGATTCCATAAGCAATCATGAGAGATGGACCGGCGGCATCGGCAACTCCAAGAAAAGGGATATTCTTCTTTTTCAA
Organism: Ignavibacteria bacterium UBA961; assembly: GCA_002293005.1. Lineage (GTDB taxonomy): Bacteria > Bacteroidota > Ignavibacteria > Kapaibacteriales > UBA961 > UBA961. The sequence goes on from DBCJ01000096.1 coordinate 17,047, forward strand.
ATAGATCATGATCATCACAATAGAAGTGATGAGGCCTCCAAAAAAAGTCAAACCTTCGCCACTAAACAATGAGCCAATTGGATCCGCAAAGAAAAATGAAGGATTCTCTAATAGATGAAATAATTTCGCGCCAAAAATCCCGCCAATCAATGCAAGCAATGTGATGGAAGAGCCCAATTGTTCATGATGTGGGAATGCCTTGCGCTTCAGTTCTGCATTCAATAGCCAATTGGCTGTCAAGAATGCCGTGGCAACCATTAATCCAAAACTATAAATCGTGAGAGGTCCCAGGTGAAAGAGAATGGGATACATGAATTCACTACTCCATCAGAAAAAATCTTGTGCAAGTATATGGTATTTGCACGGATGACATTATCGTTTATTCGGAATATCGATATAATAAGCGCCATTTTTTGGAGCAGGCAAAGCTCTTTTCAAAATCCATGGATTCAATAGTTTGACATCTTTATATGATGTGCCATTATTGATTGACCATGATGCCAAATCTGTGATCGGTCTGTCAACCTTTACGGTTGTCACAATAGGTTCCGGATAGACATCATCTTTTGATAAAACAATACCGTATTTATCGGCATGCTCCATCAATTCTTTGATTACAGCAATTCGTAATATATAACGAGAGGTCTCTTCATTGAGGAATAAATCATAGAATGATTCTCCTTTTTGAAAAGTGATATTCTCTTTTACACTGCCATGTCCCATATTATATCCTGCGGCTGCAAGAGACCAACTTTTGGAAGCATTGTAACCGGACCGTAAATATTGTATCGCCGCTCTCGTGCTTTTCCCGATATGTCTTCTTTCATCCACAAATTCATCAACCTGCAAACCCATTGACTTTGCGGTTGGCTCCATGAATTGCCAAACTCCGACCGCATCTTTTGGTGAACGCGCCATGAATAGAGCACTTTCAGCCACTGCCAGATATTTCAAATCATCCGGGACTTGTTCTTCTTTAAGGATTCTTTCAAATAAGGGGAAATATCTACCGGCTCTTTTGATATATAAAATCAATTGACCGGGAGATTGTAAATTCAAATAGAATTCACGCTCAGCTCTTTCACGAACTTCGAGTATTTCCAAAGGAACTTTTTCACCACAAAAACTGAGGGTTTTCGGAAATGGGATTGCTGATAAATAAGTGAGATAATTTCCTTTTGTTTCATCGATTGATATCTTTTCCTTGCTCTCAGAACCTGTACAAGAAGAAACAGAAATCATGAGAAATAGTGAAGAAATCAGAATTACCCCGAGATGCCTTATTCGAGATGAAATAGCCATAATGAAAAATCAAGATAGTGAAATGATATGATCGCAGAAATTCGTTTCCGCCTGCTCATTTGTTGCAATAATTGTGCCACCACCCATTACTTTGTGCATATTCACGATTGTTCTGAAAATCTCCTGACCCTTGGTATCGAGATTCGTTGATGGTTCATCCAAAAGGAGTATTGGGTTTTGTCGAATCATTGCGAGTAGATATTTCACTCTCTGTTTCATTCCCGATGAAAATGCTTTGATTTGCCTGGATTCATGTTGCTTTAAACCGGTGACCTCAATAAGCTGTTCATAAAGCGCTGTATTGAAATCAACTCCGCTCATATCGCAGAAGTATTGCGCATGTTCCTTTGGTGAGAATTCTTCATAAACGGTGAGATATGGAGCAATGAAGCCAATCTGCATGGGTATTTGTTCATTCTCAAGTTGAGTCCCATCTATGTGAAATGTCAGTGATCCGGTGCCTGGCAATAATGTGCCTGAAAGCATTTTCATCAATGTGGACTTACCGGATCCATTCCAACCGATGATACCGAGAATTTCGCCATTTCTGAGTGATAAGTCAATAGGAGAAAATATCGATGTAAAACTGTCAAATGATTTGGAGATATTAACTGCCTTTAGCTCAAAGGGAGGGAATTGTTTCATTCATATCGCTCCAATGAGAAAGTCTCTCCGAGATATCGTTTGCGAACTTCCTCGTTTTCAGCAATTTCTTCGGCGCTACCTGAACAGAAAATTTTGCCATCGATCAGAATATATGCCCGATCTGTTATGGATAATGTTTCATGCACATTGTGATCGGTTATCAGAACCCCTATTCCTTTTTCTTTTAGTTTTTTTACGAGATGCATGATTTCTTCAACCGTTATCGGATCAATGCCCGCAAATGGCTCGTCGAGAAATATGAATTTTGGATTGGAAGCAAGTGCTCTGGCGATTTCACATCTTCGGCGCTCACCACCAGATAGCATATATCCCTTGCTCTTTCTGATATGCGTTATTCTGAAATCTTCCAACAATTGTTCGAGTCTTTCTTTGCGCTCGGACCTCTTCATAGACTGCAATTGCAGAATAGCGAGGATATTGTTCTCAACTGAGAGTTTTCTGAAAATGGAAGCTTCCTGAGGAAGATAACTCACTCCGAGTCTAGCCCTTCGATACATGGCCATGGAAGTGATTTTTTTATCATTCAAATATACATTGCCTTCGCTGGGTTTCACCATGCCGACCATCATATAGAAAGAAGTGGTTTTTCCTGCTCCATTTGGACCGAGCAAACCCACGATTTCACCTTCTTTCAATTCAAGAGAAACATCATTCACTACCGTACGCTTGCTATATCGCTTGATGAGATGCTCGGCTCTTATGGATTGTTTCTCTTCTGTTTGCACGAAAGCGCCTTGAATTAGTTATTTCTTAATGCCTTCAAGATACAATTTTTTTGTGATTGTCTCGCCCGAGCGATCAATCAGAACCTGCATGGTTTGACCAACAACACCATCAAATATCACCATTTCAAGGTCATCATTCTTCTCTATTTTTGATCCGTCAATTTCGAGTATGATGTCACCGGGTTCTATCCCTGCTTTATCACCGGGTGTTCCTCTACGAACTTCCACAACCACAACGCCTTGTTTCTTCTCCAATTGGAAATACCGAGCAACTTGTTCATCGATTTGACGGACAAAAAATCCGGGTGTGAAATTGCGATCTACTTTGCCTTCCTCTTTGAGTGTCTCAAGTATTTTCTTCACGCGATTGATTGGAACTGCAAAACCAATTCCTATGCTACCCGAACCTCTATTACTTGTTGCTGTTGAAAAGATCACGGTATTCACACCAATGACTTCGCCACGGGCATTGAGCAATGGACCTCCCGAGTTCCCTGAACTAATGGCCGCATCGGTTTGAATCATGTTTTTATATACTCGATTATCCTGTTTGAAGCTCACTCCTGAATTGCTGACCACACCGACAGTCACCGTTGGTTTTGCATTATTGTCAAAGAGTCCGAATGGATTCCCAAATGCAATTGACCATTCCCCGATGATTATGTCATCCGAATTGGAAAAAGCCAAAAAGGGGAAATTGCTTCCTTCTACTTTAAGCAATGCTACATCAGTTACAGGATCTGATCCAATGATTTTTGCATCATACTTTTCACCATTGGTCATGGTCACAACAATTTTCTTTGCATTGCTCGCAACATGATCATTGGTGACTATATAACCGTCCGATGAAATGAGAAATCCGGAACCTACCTGTTGCACTTCCACATTTCTTCTTCTTCCCATGAAGAATTGATCATAAAAAGGATCGCTGAAAAAGCCCCCAAATGGATTGTCATTGACTTGTCTGACTTCAGTCACATTGATCCCAACAATTGCCGGACTTGCAATGCGAACTGTTTCCGTTATGGCTGTCTGACGAGAATTTGAAATAGCGTCATTACGATTTATGATATCTGCGCGAGGTTTTTGAGCTTTGTCTGATTCATTCAAGAATGCCGGCTCATAAGAACAACCTGCTATGAGAACTCCCGTACTTGAGAGTAGGAAAGAAATGAATGTGGCCAAAATTGAACGAGTTTTCATTGGAATACACCTGATAAACTATTGGTTGATTATCTTTGCATGCGATCAAAAGCGGGCTTCCGCCATATTCTTCGAATGGCGTCTTGACGAATCAATCCCAAAAACATTTCCAAAATTCTAATTGTTTGATGATCTCCTATCTATCCATAGCATTACCGATTCCTGTGCAAAAAGTGTTCACCTATCGTTATGAACATGAAATGTCGCCATCAGATTTGATTGGATGCCGTGCATTGGTGCCATTTGGCAAGCGGATATTGACGGGAGTGATAGTGGAATTGGGACAACCGGTTCAGGGAATGAAAGACATCATTGAAGTGATAGATGATACCCCTTTCTTCACGCAATCAATGCTCCGACTCACCAAGAAGATGTCTGAGTACTATATGTGTTCATGGGGTGAAGCATTAAAGGCAGGTATTCCTCGCGGAATGACACCGCAAAGCGTCATGCATGTAGAATTACTCACAAGAATTGATCCCAAAGAATTGATTGTCATGAAAAAAAGAGCTCCCAAAAGAGCCGCTTTACTTGAAGTTCTGCTTAGTCATTCAGGTCCTCTAACGGAAGTATATCTCGAAAAAATGCTGAAAACCGGGACGATATCTGATCAACTTGATGCCCTTGAAAATGCCGGTGTGATCAAAACAACAAGAAATCTCGAGCAAGGTGCGAAGCCCCGACTGCAATCAATGATATATGTGAATCCCGAATTCATGCAGGATGATCAAAAACTTCGAGACATTCTACATTCATTGGATGAGAAATATCCAAAACAGGCATCTGTGTTCAGCCATGTATATTTACAACAAAAAAGAACAGGCAATGGAATAGCAATTTCTAAAGTGAAAGAGGACTTACAACTTCAATCACAATCTCCAATCAATACTTTGATTGCAAATGGAATACTCATCTCTAAAAAAGTAGAGTATGTTCCCGAGCCGGAATCCATCAAAGACAGCTTGGCGCAAAGAGATGAATCCTTGCTTAATATGACGCTTGAACAAAAACATGCACATGCCATGATACATGAGGCCTTGCATGAAGTCCAAGCAAAAACATTTCTCCTGCATGGAATCACAGGAAGCGGTAAAACATTAGTCTATATTCAGGCAATTCGTTCAGCATTGGCGCTTGATAAAGACTGTTTATTACTTGTTCCGGAAATTTCACTCACCCCTCAATTGGTCGATAGATTTTCAGCGACATTCGGAGATCAGATAGCCGTTCTTCATAGCAAGATGACCAATCAAGAACGCTATGAACATTGGCGTAAAATTCGGAATGGAAATGCACGAATAGTGATTGGTGCCAGATCGGCTCTTTTTGCTCCTTTTCGTGATGGAAGATTGGGTTTGATCATAGTGGATGAAGAGCATGAATCGAGTTATAAACAAGAAGCTCCGGCACCTCGATACAATGCTCGAGATTTTGCGGTTGTCCGTGGTAATATTGAGAATATCGTGACCATACTCGGTTCCGCCACACCAAGCATGGAAAGCATGTTCAATGCGCAACATGGCAAATATCATTATCTCCATATTTCTTCAAGAGCTGATGGAGCAACATTGCCTGAATTACAACTCATTGATATTCGGGAACATAGAAAATCAGGTACTTTGCATGGCTCATTTTCAGAGGAAATGCTTCAAGCAATCATTCAGAGAGTAATCAAAAAAGAAGGCGTCATCCTATTCCATAATCGTCGTGGATTTGCAAGATTTCAGGAATGTCCTGATTGTGGACATATTCCGATGTGCAAGCATTGCAGTGTTTCACTCACTTTGCATAAACATTCCGGCATGCTGAGATGTCATTATTGCGGATATGCCGAACGCTCCATGCATTCTTGTACAATCTGTGGAGGCACAGATATCAAAGAACCCGGAACGGGAACGCAAAAAGTGGAAGAAGAATTGCAAGAGATATTGATAGCCAGAGGTATAAAGGCCGTTATCGAAAGAATGGATTTGGACACCACTGCAAAGAAAGGTGAACATAGAAGAATATTGACTGCATTCTCAAAAAAAGAAATCGATATTCTGATCGGTACGCAAATGGTTGCAAAAGGACTAGACTTCCCTCATGTATCAATGGTTGGAATCATTGATGCCGATCATCAATTATTCATGCCGGATTTTCGTTCATCGGAAAGAACATTTCAGTTATTGACTCAGGTTGCCGGTAGAGCGGGAAGATCGGGACATCTTCAAGGGAATGTGTTTCTTCAAACTTCGCATCCTGAACACCAGTCCATACTGGCTACAATGACGGGATCTTATGAGCTATTTTACAATGATGAATTGCAATCCAGAAAAGAAGCATTGTATCCACCATATTCGAGAATTGTCACGATTGAATGTGCGGGACCTGACGAATATGCAGTACATGAATCCGCGACCATTATTTCGCAGTTACTCCCAACGAAAGGTCAACCCTTCTTACTCTTAGGACCTAGCATACCATTCATTGCAAAATTAAAATCGCAATATCGAAGAGTGATTGTGTTGAAAGGGAATAAAAACGAAGATCCTTCAGGTGAAATCCTTCGTTTATTAATGAAAAAAGCGATGCAAATCTATGCTGATAAACATGCAAAGCAATCGGTCAAAGTAACGATTGACATCGATGCATATGGATCAGTCTAAATTGCTTTCATCTTGATCGCCACCGGGGAGAAGATCGGTCAATCCATCAATCAATCGTATGACAATTTGTTTTTTTTCTATGTCGGTGGAAAGAATCACATCGTCAATCACAGGAAGTGGAATATCTCCATCTTTGGTTGTGAGTACCCATACATCATTTGCAGGCATAATCCATACATCGGTTATTCTTCCTAGAAGATTTCCTTGTTCATCTAATGCTTGGCATTCCAATAAATCGCTTATGTAATACTGTTCATTGTCACGCAATAACTCTTTTTCATCAATGAATACCCCATTGTCTTTCAATTGATCGATATTACTCATAGTTACGCCTTTCAGCATGATGATGAGTGATTGCTTGTATGATTCACATGAAGTTAGGATATATGGCTTTGCAAAATTTGCAGAGAATCCAATAAGGACAGGTGTCCCGGATTGTAAAGAGAGGGAAGCATCCGGACATTGTGTGAGAATCATTGCTCCTGCCGTGCCATGAGTACGACTGATTGTTCCGATATTTCTATATCCCATATGATGGTACCTTTAAAATAATCTTCCTCTTTCCAAACATTGGAATAGCCATTCCTTTTTATTCTCCAATTCACGAAGATTCATATCATCTTGTGATTTTCCAAATCGTTTTTTTGATGCAGTATGAATTGTTCGTATATCTGCTTTAAGTCCTTGCGAACATAAAGATTGCATCATTCTTTGTGAAAGTGAGGAACATTCTTGCCTTAATCTCTGCTCATGTTCAATGATATTCATTGCCATTTGAGGTTCCGGCTCAATTATTTGTGTCTCTTCTTTTTGTACTTCAACAGTCTCTTTGGGTTTATTTGGATCAGGAAATAATTCCCAGTGCAATGTTTCTGTTGCTTTATGTTCAACATCTGCAAGAACCCATGATTCTTGTTCATGTATGAATTCACGAGCTTGTTGAGTCTCAATCCTTTTCTGTTGAAGTTTTACTCCCAATTGTTGTTCATTCATAAGCCATTCAAAAATGACGGCTAAGGCTGAATCATTTGAAGCAAACAAATCGCAGATATTTTGTTCATGTGTAAAGCCGTCGTAATATCGCATTCCTCGAAATATTTGTTGCATTGTTTTTGAAAATGCTCGCACAAGATCAGCTTTTACTATTACGCTTATTGGTTTGATATCCGTGCCTTCACCGATCATGTCAACCTGAACCATGACATCAATTTCGCCTTTTCGATACTCATCAAGCGTTTTCAGGCGAGTCTTTTCAGGTATGTCTTGTCCAATTCTGGCGGTCTTCCAATCAGGAAATCGTTCCAATACAAATTCAAGAATCGCTTGAGCATGCATATTGCTCATTGCAATGATGAGCATTTGATGCGCTCTCTTACTTCTCGTAGAATTCTTTATTTGATGCTCTACAGTACTATTTCTTTTTTGTTTGAAACGTTCAAAAGCAGGTGTGAGAAGAGATTCCAAATATACTGTATGGAAACGCATATTACGTCTAGCAAGAAATGCATCCACATCTTTTTCGCCGGATGTCATTTCCTGCATTTGACTAAGCGATAATTCCACTTCTTCTTGCGTATCAATATTCCTGAGCTTGATTTTATAATCAATCATATTGACCGCAACACGCTTCAATATTTTCCCTTCTTCATGTGCATCGCGAAGCAATACTTCATGAAGTGCTGTATAAAAGCGTTCATTGTCACGAATCTCAAATGGCACTCCAAACAATGATTTATTATCTGATCTAACGGGCGTTCCTGAAAGTGCTACACTACATGTATGGGGTAATCTTGTGATGGCCTGTGCCCATGTTCCTTCATCAGAGAGATGATGCACTTCATCAAAAACAAACATGCATTCTTCTTTCGATGTGAATGAATGTAAAGCAGCATTCCCTGTCTTTCCGGAGGCATATTGATAGGTGGTGATGATGATGTCTGTTTGTGTATTCTTCAGAAATGTTTTATCTGAATCTGCCACGCAAAAAGTTAGAGGTGGTGCTCCTAAATTGCGAAGTACCAACGATAGTTCTTTTGCATCTGCATATTGATCCCTTAGATTTCCGCGAGGTACGAAAACGATGAGTCTTTTTGCTTTTTTAAGATGTCTTGCAATAATGAAAGAAGCAAGTGCAGTGATGGTTTTTCCATAGCCCGGTACAAAAACGCCCAAATGAAAATTGTCATTCAGCAATAATCTTGATGCAAGTTTATGCAAGAAATGCAATTGTCCAGTCCTAAATGCAAATGGGGGATGCACATGAATGCCGGGCAATTGAATCATATCCCCAAGGGTTTGCCCGGTCCCTTGAGAAGTCAAATCTTCTTTCATTTAAAAAAACGTGGATTGTTTTATGGCTGCATTGCTAATTTAGGGTATTGATATCCTTTTGCCAATGAGAGTTACCCACATTTCGCTGATAATATGATGAATCATGATTCCGTGATTGAAAAGAAGAAAAAGCTCCGACAACAGTACGAGGAAATTCGAGCAAGCTTGTCAATCCAAGAGCGTGAGATGAGTGAACAGAATATCATGGAATATGTATTTGCCTCAGTAGTATATAATTCCTCGGATATAATATGTTCTTTTGTTTCATTTGGCTCGGAAGTCTCAACCAAGCAATTAAATGATAAGATTCTAGAAAGCGGAAAAACATTGTGTCTTCCTCGAATCATGGGAGTACGAAAAATGGAAATGATAGAAGTCAATTCGCATACTACTTATGTTATGAACAAATATGGAATCAATGAGCCGATAGGTCAATCAATTCAATTGACACATGAGGTCAATGCATTATGTGTCGTACCATTATTGGCTTATGATTCTTTTGGGCATCGCTTGGGTTATGGAGGTGGATTCTATGATGTTTTCTTAGGGGAACATCAACAGATGCTAACATTGGGCATTGCATTTTCAAAACAATATTCTGAAACTGAATTGCCATATGAAGAGCATGATGCAATGTTGAAAATGATCATCAATGAACATGGTCTGCATCAAACAAAAAAAAAGAAGCCCGCTTGTTGAAGCGGGCTTTTCAGTTTAGAGTTGAGCTTTCATTGATTGTGCTCTTCTTATGATTTCCTGAGGCGGATAATTTCTTGCAAATCTGTCGATATCTTGCAATCTGTTTTCTTCAATATATCGAGCACTTTCAATAGCTCTGCTGAAGAATTCTTTCGCCTGTTTCTTGGCACCTGCTCTTGCATATACTTCACCGATTTGATATTCCAATACATAGGTGATTGGGAATTGTTCCGGTGAAATATAGCGATTCATGGCATCAAGAATCTTGACGCATTTTGCATTATCTTTTTTCTCTTCTGCTTGATAGCTCGCATAATTCAAGAAAGTCATGCGATAACTATCCATGAATCTTCTGTGAACCTCATCATAATACACTTCTTTATTGTTAAGATTTCTGAATTTGAAACCATAATGAGGACCTGTATGAGCAATATCATCAGCTACAGGATTGAGTAAGGATTTATCCATGATGTCGATCGCATAGCGTTGATCCGTACCCTGTTTTACAGGACATACGCGTTGTGCCAAACCTTCGATACGCAAATATTCTTCCATTCCCATATAAGAATCAGCACCTTGCGTGAAATAGACGGGTCTTTCAAATTTGACGACCTTCATGATATCGGCAACCAATTTATGCTGTGGACCTTTATAGAAAACGGGAATATTTTCTTTCTCACCTGGTCTTGGATTGCCATCACCATTGAAATCGAATTGCATCACGCCATTTGCCAATACTGTTGAATCATTGGTGAATCGCTTGAGTATTTCTTGACTGACAGGAATGGTGATGCTTTCGGCTTCGGATAATTCCGGACCAATTGCCTCATTACTTGTTTCATCGGCAAGAAGTGAATTGTCACTGAATGTCAATGGAATCTTCTTTGCTCCCCATGGGGCGCGATTCTTGAGTTCATACATATACCAGCCGGTTTGACCGAGACTCAAATTGACGACTCGAACATCGCGTCTGACGCCTGCAACATCTTGCATGTACCAAAGAGGGAATGTGTCATTGTCACCATATGTAAATACAATTGCGTCTTTATCCAAGCTTTGCAATACATTATATGAATAATCAAAAGGAAGGAAATTACCTGAGCGATCATGTATTTTCCAGCCACCCATTCCCATATTCACGGGAACTGCTATGAAACACAATGCGATTGCTCCGCCGGCTACTGCTGTTGAGAAATTCTCGTCACGCTTCAATATCGTTGAAATGATGCCATAAGTACCAATTCCAATCCACATGCACCAAACAAAGAATGAACCAACATAGAAATAATCACGCTCGCGTGGCTGCGGATTTTGTTGATTCTGCGCATAAGCCGCCAGAAGTCCTGTAAGTAGGAATAATGTCAAATACACCAATGCCATTCTTGGTTGCTTTTTGAAATGGAATATCATGCCGAATAAACCAAGCAATAGCGGAAGAGCAAAGAAAGTGATTGGGAAAATATCCTTATAGCCTGAGAGATAATTGAATTCCTTGAATTCAAGAGAATTCTTGTTTGATGACATCGTTGCAGGCGCATCTTGCAAATCGCCGACTCTCCCCATGAAATTCCAATAGAAGTATCGGAGATACATGTGATTGAGCTGATATTTGAAGAGATAACTCATCTCGCCTGACATATTCTTTTTCATTGCTGAAAAGTCCGGAACAGAATACTGCATGCCATCTTGGCGTGTTACAGCTTTTCTTGGGGGTTCAAACCAAGGACCATAATCCATGTGTCTGGAAGTGTACATTGGGTCGGTCTGCCATCTGCGAGGCCAAGATGGTGCATCACCATATTGCTCGCGACCTAGATATGCGCTAAGCTTGATCAAATCATTCGGAGTATTCTCATTCATCGGAGGATTTGCATTCGAACGAAGCAAAATCTGTGTATAAGTACTATATCCCAAAATGATGAGCAAGAAGGATGAACAAGCCAAATTCAAAATTGGCTTATTGTTTTTGGAAGCATGATATGTTCCGAATGCAGCCCCAATGATTGTTCCTATCGCAAGAATGCGTGGAAAGAGGGAATCCATGATGACATAATCTCTTGCTTCTGTCTTGAATAGATTTCCGCCAAGCATGGAAGGGAATACCTTGACAATACCGGGATAAATGAGGCCAAAGCTCACCACTGTGATGGCGCCCATCACAAAGAATGAAGTCAATTTGAAATCATACTTTCTGAAATAGACAACAAGTGCAAGAGAGAAAATGGCCAAAATGCTGAATAAATGCACACCGGTTGATAAGCCGATGATATATGCAATCAATAAAAGATACTTTTCATGACCGGGATTATCTGCTTCTTCATTCCATCGCATCATGAGCCAAACAATGATTGCAACAAGTAATGTCGAAGATGCATACACTTCAGATTCTACGGCATTAAACCAGAATGTGTCGCTGAACGTCAAAGCAGTGGCTCCAACAAAAGCTGAACCAAACACGGCAATTGCATCACCGAATGATTCGTACTTTTTGCCACGGAAATTTTCGATGACTTGAACAATGACCAAATATAGAAGGCCTACCGTCACTGCGCTTGCAAATGCAGAAAGCAAATTGACTCTCCAGCCCGGATCCCCAAAAGGCAAAAGATGGAATAATTTTCCAACAATCAAGAAGAGAGGGGCTCCCGGAGGATGAGGTACCTGTTGCTCGGCGGCGGCTGCTGTAAATTCACCACAATCCCAAAATGGTACGGATTCCTGCACAGTTAATAGATATGTGACAGTTGCCACAATAAAGGACAAAAATCCAAAAGCCCTGCGCAATACAAGAATATTCATGGTAAAGGCCGGTAGTGAAACAAAAAATGATCCAATGAATCATTGGATATATGAGGCCAAAAATACAATTTATATGTGAAAATTTGACTCGCTTTTCTCCAATTCAGGAATACATGGCATGAAAAACTTAATGATAGTCTTCTTCCTCACTCTAAGCATTCAAGCAATTGCTTCAATTGAAGTACAAGCTGCAACAACATCCAAGTTTGCTAAACTTTCTTTTGTGCATGAATCCAACATGTCATTGCAGAATGCTGTAAAGGATACATCCATAACGGTTTATGGAAATTGCTCATCCTGCAAGAAAGCCATAGAAAAGGCCGCGAAATCAGTAAATGGTGTAAAAACTGCTTCTTGGGACAAAAAGAAGAAAATCCTCAATATTCAATATGACATATCAGAAACATCGCTAAATACAATAGAAAAAGCCATAATTGATATTGGTTATGATACTGAAAACATGCGAGCCGAGGAGTCTGTCTATAATGAATTGCATGAATGTTGTAAATATGACAGAAAACCTCAGTGATTTACTGAGTTTGCCATTGAGTGCGGATTTTGTCGTAATTTGCCTTAAATGGATACGCCAAACACCAACAATGAACATATCTATGCCGAACTCACCATCGGCGATGTAAAAGTCCAAAATGGAGTGCTTTTAGCACCCATGGAGGATGTTACTGACTTGCCTTTCAGAGTGATATGCAAGCGCATGGGCGCTGATATTGTCTATACTGAGTTCATTTCATCGGATGGTTTGATTCGGGATGCCAGAAGATCAATGGAAAAGTTGCGTTTGGCTGATGAAGAGCATCCTGTATCGATTCAGATATTTGGCGGAGATATTGAAATCATGAAGGAAGCAGCTCTTGTGGCAGAGGCCTCTGGACCTGATTTTATTGATATTAATTGCGGTTGTTGGGTTAGGAATGTGGTAGCAAGGAATGCAGGTGCTGCATTGCTGAAAGACCCTCCCTTGATGGCCGCCATGACAAAAGCAATTGTTGACACGGTGAAATTACCTGTCACCGTAAAAACAAGATTGGGTTGGGATTCTTCTTCGATCATCATTGAAGATGTCGCTCAAAGATTGCAAGATGCCGGTGCATCTGCAATTACCGTCCATTGCAGAACAAGAGATATGGGACATTCCGGCGATGCAGATTGGTCTTGGATTCCCAAAATCAAGAAAGTTGTTGATATTCCCGTGATTCTAAATGGAGATATCATCACTTCTGATGATGTATTGAAAGCATTCCAAGACAGCGGTTGTGATGCTGTGATGATTGGAAGAGCGGCGGTTGGTAATCCATTTGTATTTCGTGAGGCAAGACATCTTCTTGCAACCGGAGAACATGCTCCGGAACCCGACTTTGAGGAGAAAGTTCGTACCTGTTTGGAGCATTTGAGACTGCAATTGCTTCAAAAAACAGAACGAAGAGCAGTACTCGAATTTCGGAAGTTTTATTCAGGTTATTTGCGTGGTCTATATTGTGCTTCTGCTGTAAAGCAAGATGTTCAACAATATGAATCATTTGCCCAGGTTGAAGACAGACTTGAGGCATATATTAAGTTTTTACACAATCATCAGTTCCAAAATGATGTCGCTTAATGCATTTCCATTTTGAACTGCTGTAAACAATTATATCTTACATGGCTAAATCTACCACACCCAAGAAGGGTGCGACTAAAAAGGTTGCACTCAAAGAAGAAATTGCCCAAGTGATTCCTTCGGTCGAATCACCGGTTAACCCTGAGCCCAAAAAAGTCAAAAGAGTTTCGATTGCGAAGCCAAAAGCATTGATTGAAAAGAGTGCAAAAAGTGAGACTGTAATTGAGGTTAAGGAACAAATTGTAGAGAAATCCTCAAAAACTCCAAAACGATCTCCCAAAAAATCTGTCCCCAAGTCAGAACCTGAAATTAAGGATGAAAAGATTGAATTGCCTCAAAAGCAGGTGAAAAGTAAAGGTCCTGTTTCAAGAAAATCAAAAAACAAGCAAGTTGATGAGATCGATTCTACTCCCGGAGTTAGTCCAAAGAATGATATTCCTGAGGGAAATTCTCTCAGTGAGCAGTCTGTGTCAGGCAATGACTCGCAATCAATTGATACTGATGGATTCGCAGAATCATCGGCGGATTCAATGCTTAAAGGTGAGGAAAAATTATCCCGCAAAGAAAGACGCTTGCGTGAATGGAAGGAAAGAAAGAAGCTGAAGCGTTTGCAACATTTGCAGGAAAAGCAACAAACCAAAGTTGTTAATGAAGAAGTCGAGTCAAAACAAGAGCAAATGCCTTTAATTGAACCGGTCATAAAAGAAGTGGAAGAGAAGATCGAGATTGAATCACCGGTTGATAATACTTCTCAAGTGATTGAGAAAAAACAGATTGAGAAGAAGCAGGTTGAGAAAAAACAACAATCTGATAAAGTAATCCCACAGAAAAATCTAGAGCAGTCATCAAAATTATTGCCACTTGATAAAGTCGATCGTGATTTTCCGCCTTTGAAAAAAGTTGAAACCTGGGGGAATGCCATGTCCAAAGCAAAGGTTGAACCTTTGCCCAAACAACTTGAGCCAATTCTTCAGAAAACGATTCACTTTATGGAACAGGAAATCAGAATCAAGAAGCCGAGTGTGATTTTGATTGGGGTAAGTGGTGGTATTGATTCAGTGGTATTGCTTGATTTGCTTTCAGTGATTAGCACAAGAGGTTGGTGTACTATACATGTTGCTCATTGCAATCATCAATTACGAGGCGAGGCGTCTCATCAGGATGAATTGCATGTTCGCCGATTGGCAAATAAGTATGGTTTGCATTTCCATCATACTAGTGCCGATGTTGCTGGATATTCGAAGGATTATAATCTTGGAATTGAAACAGCAGCTCGAATCATGCGCTATCAGTTTTTTGAAAAAGCGGCAAAGGCATGCCATGCGGACGTCATTGCTACAGCACATCATTCTGAGGATAATGCAGAAACATTGCTCATGAATTTGATGCGAGGTTCAGGTATTACAGGGCTTGCCGGCATCCCGCCAAGAAGAGATGTTGATAAAAAACTATCGTATATCAGGCCAATTTTGTGGCTCTCCAAGAAAGAAATTGAGCACTATGCCAAAGTTCGCAATCTTGAATGGCGTGAAGATGAGTCAAATACCGCATTGAATTTCACGAGAAATAAAATCAGGCATGAATTGCTTCCGATGCTGAGAGCGGAGTATTCACCTGGTTTGACGGAAGTGTTGAATAGAACGACAACGCTGATGCGTGAAGCCCAGGAATTTATTGCGGAGAGAATCATTCATATCATGAAACAGGGTGTGAGAGAAATCTCCAAAACTTCTTTTGCGATCAATATCGGAATGTTTCAAACCGTCAAGGATTTTGCAAAAGGAGAATTGATTCAGGCTTCCCTTCGATATTATTTGCGCATGCAGCCGATTTCCATGGTGGCAATAGATTCAATTCTAAATATAGCTCAAGGACCTGCCGGTGGCAGACTCGATATCACAAAGGATTTATTTGTGATTCGTGATCGTGAAGAATTGGTGTTTGCAAGACCTGAGCAGGGAATCGAAGTTTTTATGCCCGTCATGAAAATTGGTAATTTCTCTTCTCATGGAATTGGATATCATGGTGAGATAGCAGATCCTCGAAGCGTGAATTTTGGTGAGCATCCACTCATTGAATATTTCGATGCAGAAATCTTTCCTGAGCAATGCGTTATTCGGCATTGGAGAGATGGCGATCGTATTACGCCAATAGGAATGGATGGTTCAATGACTGTGAGCGATTTCTTGACAAATGCTAAGATCAATGTCCTTGATAAAAGAAAGGTACTTGTATTGTGTTCCGGCGATGAAGTATTGTGGATTATCGGCTATCGCATTCACAATGGTTTCAAAGTGACACAGCAAACATCTTCAATCATGCGTATTTCAATATCGCTTGATAAGCAGATCAATTATTTGCAGTCTCATTCTCAGAAGCATCAACCAAAACCACAGCAAAAGCCTCAACAGAAAACTCAGAATAAACCTCAACAGAAAAAACAGAGCATAGATAATTCCCAGAAAATCACAAGTGAGCCAGTAAGTATTCCTGTTCAAGAGCCTGTTTTGGTACCGATTGAAAAAAAATCAAAGAATGTGAAGCCCAATCCGAGAGGTCCTAGAAAAACAAGTAGACCAGCCAAAGATGCTTGATCTTATTTGATTTGCGTGAAATATGGACTTCTATATTGTGGATTTGTAGAGAAAAGAATTGAAAATAATTTTAAGAAATAGTAAAAAACCATTTGGTGGGAATGCAGAAGAGTCGTAGATTTGTATTCCCATTCGGCGCGACGGCGCGCTGAGGCCAACTTCGGAAGGTGTGGAGATTGACAAACGGAATAGAGACAAGGCGGTAGAAGGTAAAGCGGGTTTTGGTCCCCGAGCCAAGTCATGCGAATGAATTTGGCAGGATCAGATCGCGTTTTTTTTGTCTCTAGAGTTGACGGAATCTTCGAGGGATGTACATTGAAAACAGAGAACACAATTGTCAAGGAACAATGACATTGGCAGTAATAAGAGATTATTACTGTCCAAGTAAAAGAGAGTACAGCAAAATAAAGTAAGTATACTCTGTCAATTCCTGTACAGGTTGCAAGAAGCTCATAGATTAATCTATGGGATAATTACAGCCTTTATACCTAAAGTAAGTACAGCAAAGAACTTGAGATATTAAAGATCAAAAGATTCGTTTATAATACAACGGAGAGTTTGATCCTGGCTCAGGACGAACGCTGGCGGCGTGCCTAACACATGCAAGTCGAGGGTTTGATTTATCAAGCACTGGCATCCGGGTGAGTAACGCGTAGGTCATCTGCCCCTATCACAGACATAACAGTTCTAACGGACTGCTAATATCTGATGAGGCGAGCAATCGTCAAAGCTTTGGCGGATAGGGATGAGCCTGCGTCTGATTAGGTAGTTGGTGAGGTAATGGCTCACCAAGCCTTCGATCAGTAGCTGGTCTGAGAGGACGAACAGCCACACTGGAACTGAGACACG
>DBCJ01000097.1 GCA_002293005.1 Ignavibacteria bacterium UBA961
AAAAGCATCGATGACATCATCAATCTTTTGATTCCACTTGGCAATGGAAATCAGATTCCATTGCATCAGCTTGCGAGCATTGAATCGGTGAATGGTCCAAATCAAATACAAAGAGAAAATACAAAACGGAGAATCGTGATCGGCTTCAATATTCGAGGTAGAGATGTGCAAAGTATCGTTGAAGAACTACAGAAAAAGGTTGATGGCACTATTGGTTTTGCACCCGGATATTCAATCACTTATGGAGGTGCTTTTGAAAATCTGAATGATGCAAAAGCTAGACTTGCAATTGCAGTTCCGATTGCATTGATACTTATTTTCATCTTATTGTATTTCGCATTTTCTTCGGTGAAACTCAGCATGCTCATCTATTCGGCTATACCATTGTCTGCCATCGGAGGAGTGTTCTTTCTGTCTATGCGAGGTATGCCATTCAGCATCAGCGCCGGCGTGGGTTTCATTGCTCTCTTTGGAGTTGCGGTATTGAATGGAATTGTACTTGTTGCAGAATTCGTGCGCTTGCAAAAATCAGGAATGAAGAATCTGATAAGAATCGTATTGATGGGAACGAAGATACGCTTGAGACCCGTACTCATGACGGCTTGTGTAGCATCGCTTGGATTCTTGCCCATGGCTTTGAGTAATGGTTCAGGTGCAGAAGTTCAAAGACCATTGGCGACAGTTGTGATTGGCGGATTATTCTCGGCAACACTCTTGACATTATTCGTATTACCGATATTATTCATTCTCTTTGAATCGAAAAATAGCGTGAGGAATGAATGGAGATATTTCATCTCATTGTTTGGAGGTAAGAAATCATGAAGAAAATAGTATGTATATGGACAGTACTTTTCTGCGCGCTTATTTCCGTTCGCTCAAATGAGATATCACTCAAGAATGCAATCGACAGTGCGATAGCGAATAATCAAACAATAAAAAATCAGAGATTATTGGTAGAATATAGAGAAACACTGAAAAGAGCTGGATATACGGTTGAGCAAGCAGTGCTATCCGTGGATTATGGACAAATCAACAGTGTATATTCAGACACGAAAATGAGTTTGACTCAGCGCTATCAATTTCCAACTGTATATTCAAAACAACAATCTTTATTGAATGAAGAATGGAATGCGGCAATTCTATCAAAAGATGTATCAATTGCTCAATTGAAAAAAACAGTATCTGATATCTATCATGCAATACTCATTTTGCGAAGGAAAGAACATATTCTTTTGGAAGCAGATAGCATGTATAGAGAGTATGTGAGGATATCAAGAGTAAGACTTGAAAAAGGAGAAAGCAATATTCTCGAGAATTCATTTCATGAAATTGAAAGAGGATCGATACAAATGCAATTGCAGGAATTAAAAAATGCATTGCGTATACATGAATTACAATTTCAATTATTACTCAATACCTCACAGCAGTATACTCCTGCATCAATCGATTTGGAACATAATTCACAAATATTTGAACAATCAGATATCGCTTTACATCCACTGCTTCGACAGGGCAGACAATCGATTGAGATTGCAAAAGCACAGCAAGAATTGGAACAATCGCGCTTTCTTCCTGATATACTCATAGGTATTTCGAATCATAGCATTCAAGGAGTCGGTGCCGATGATGTATTGTATCCTGCTTCTAGAAGATTTAATTCCTTTTCGATAGGTATTGGCATCCCTCATCCTTTTGGATCACAGAGTGCAATCATTGAAGCATCGAAAACAGCCGTTAAGATTTCTGAATATGAATATGACTATGCTTTGAAAAAACATCAATCGGAATTGCAATCAGCTCTGAATGGTAGAGATTCGGTGATAAGCATGATGCAATCAATGAAAAAAATGCAATTGCCCATCATTGAGAAAGTAAGGAATGCCGCGAATGTGCAATATACTTCCGGTGAAATCACATATCTCGAATGGACAATGGCAATGCATCAGACAATGACCATTCAAACGCAGTATTTGCAATTATTGCAAACATATCATGAGTTAACAAATACAATCAATTATCTTCAACAACAATGAAATACATATATCTCATAGTATCCTCAATACTCATTCTTTCTGGATGCAATTCATCATCTGAAAAACAAGTGGAGTCAGCACCGATTGTAAAAGGTGATATGATTCAACTCACTCCCGAGCAAATGAAATTGGCCGGAATTACAATCGGAAATGTAATGGACACAATGCTCTCCGGTACTTTGCATGTACATGGAAGAATTGATGTTCCTCCTCAAAACCTTGCATCAATCACGGTACCGATGGGTGGTGTCATTCGTTCAATCAAAGTGATGCCCGGCATGAAAATTCGAAAGGGTGAGTCAATCGCTGTGCTTGAAGATCAGGCATATATTCAATTGCAGGAAGATTATCTCACAACAAAGGCAAAACTCACTCAGGCGGAAGCTGATTATCAAAGGCAAAAAGGATTGATGGATGCAAAGGCAGGAAGTGACAAAACACTTGAAAAAGCCAGAGCAGAATATCAGATGTTGAAAGTGATGCAAAACTCACTGGCGCAGAAATTACGCTTGATATATATCAATCCTCAGAATGTGAATGAAAATACGATTTCGAGATCTATCTCAATACCCGCTCCATTCACCGGATATGTCACAAAAGTTATGGTAAATGTCGGCCGTTATGTGAATCAAGCCGATATCTTATTTGAAATGGTCGATCCCAATGACATACACCTTGCTTTGAAGGTTTTTGAAAAGGATGTTTTGAATCTCTCCATTGGACAAACTTTACAAGCATATCTCAATAGCAAGCCCGAAAAAAGACATCAATGTGATATCATTCTCATCAGTAATTCCATACATGAAGATGGAACAGCTGAAGTTCACTGTCATTTCATGAATTATGATTCAACACTTGTTCCTGGCATGTTCATGAATGCTGATATTGAACTTGGGAAGCACAAAACAATCGCAGTAAGGGAAGATGCAGTCACTGAATTCGAAGACAAGAACTATATCTTCCTCAAGACAGGACAAAATATATTTACGATGCGCGAGGTGAAAGTCGGAGCGCGCGAGCATGGATTGGTTGAAATACTTGATGGGAATTCTTTGACCAAAGCGCCAATCGCAATAGGAGGTGCTTATTCACTGCTCATGGCCATCAAGAATATTGAATGATGCAGGAATTCTATCGTATCTTTGCACTTCATTTTTGCGCTAATTCTGATTTATGAATCTTCACATCATCTATCGCATTTCTGATGCCGGGTATTCCAAAGTGAAGCCCGCATATATCAATAATGAGCATTGTTTGAGAAATGCTGTGAAAGTATTTCCCGATGCACTGTTTCATGTGATTGCCGACAATGTGTCCGAGGATACATATGCGATGATTTGCAAATATGTAGATGCTGAAAGGATTATGCGTGTATCTGTTGGACATGGCGCAGGAACATTCAATCTGGGTCTTGACTTAGCTTTGACATTACCTGATGAAGACATCGTTTATCATCTTGAAAATGATTATTTGCATCGTCCGGGTTCATCTTTGCTCATTCAAGAAGTACTGAATCATGGTGCATCTTATTGCAGTCTCTATGATCATCCGGATAAATACAGAGCTCCTGCTTTGGGTGGCAATCCATTTGTGGATGTCGATGGTGGTGAATCAACCAAGATCTATTGCATAGGTTCATCCCATTGGAAGATTACAAATAGCACCACAATGACCTTTGCATCCAAGGTGAAAACACTTAAAGATGATATCAAGATTTTGAGGAAATGGACAAATAAGGGACATTGTCCGAATGATTTCAAGATGTTTCTAGAACTTCGCAAAAAGGGGCGTGCATTGATGACTCCAATACCGGGATTTTCAACACATGGCGAAACATTGTATTTATCCCCGTTTACCGATTGGGAATCCATAGCTTTGTCTGAATGAAAAGCATGCATTTCCGCATAAATCATTATCTTCGTGGCACTTATTTCATCAATTATTTTTCAATAAGGATATTACATGATCCGTTCAGCAATCATTGCAATGGCATGCTTTGGACTTTTTTCCGTTCAGGCATGTTCACAATCATCCGAAAAAGGAGCACCGATGGAACTCAAGACCCAAAAAGACAAAGCAAGTTATAGTATCGGTGTGAGCATCGGTAAAAACTTGAAAGATCAGAAAGTTGAAATACAAACTGATATTCTTGTCAAGGGTTTGCTTGATGCCTATACAGGCGCAAAAACACAACTCACCGAAAAAGAAATGGGCGATGTTTTGGCTCAATTCCAACAAGAAATCATGGCTAAGGCTCAAGAAGAAGCAGCCAAGAAAGGTGGTGAGAATAAATCAAAAGGCGAAAAATTCCTTGCAGATAATAAGAATAAGCCAGGTGTAAAAACAACACCAAGCGGTCTTCAATATACTGTCATCAGCGAAGGAACAGGTCCAAAGCCAACAGCATCTTCCACCGTGAAAGTACATTATACCGGAAAGCTCATCGATGGTACAACATTCGATTCTTCAGTGGATCGTGGTGAGCCAATTGAATTCCCACTTAATGGTGTTATCAAAGGTTGGACAGAAGGCGTTCAGCTCATGAGCAAAGGTTCGAAGTATAAATTCTTCATTCCTTCAGATCTTGCATATGGCGATCGTGGTGCAGGCAATGCAATCGGACCTAATGAAACATTGGTATTCGAAGTGGAATTGCTCGATATCGTAAAATAATGTGATATCATGAATATGTGAAGCCCGACCGTGAAATTCATAGTCGGGCTTTTTTTTCTCGATGGAATTGAAACTATGAAAGAGACTAGAGAACAAGTTCTGGGAAAAGCTTTTGACAGACATTTATCTGTTTCAGCAGGGGCAGGAAGCGGAAAAACAAGGGTATTGGTTCAAAGATTCATACATATTCTTGAACATCATCCGGGGATTGATTTATCATCGATTGTGGCCATCACATTCACAAGAAAAGCCGCCGCCGAAATGATGAAACGCGTCATGGATGCGGTCGAAGTGCGTTTGCAAGATGCAATCGACAATGAGCGTATATTGGATGTTCAGATGTGGGCACGCATCAGACAACATATTAGCTCCGCAAGAATTTCCACGATTGATTCTTTCTGTAGTCAAATCGTACGCGAATATCCGCTCGAGGCAAATGTGCCTCATACACTTACACCTCTTCCAAAAAGCAAAGCCGTAATGATGAGGAAGGAATGCATTGAAGATGCTTTGATTCACTTTCTGAATGCAGAACATCCACAATCTGAACTTATCCGAAGGATGTTTCACGCACATCATCA
>DBCJ01000129.1:0-4018 GCA_002293005.1 Ignavibacteria bacterium UBA961
TTTGAAATTGTCTGATACCTTAATGTCATCCTGAATATAAGCACCAAGTTGCATAGCGCCGAATTCAGCCGCCCAATCATTTGGGAAACCTGGACGAGCAAATGACATGCTTACCGCAGCCGCATTTCCGGCAACAAAATCAGAATAGGAATTAAAGCGATAGGTTCCATAAGCATCACGAATGAAGAGATTTCTGAATGAGAATATCTCATTTTGTGTACCGATGGTCAATGTATGATTATCACCAAGACTCATTGTGAAATTATTGGTGATTTCAATTACATCCTGATCGAGTTTATTGAAATTCGAGAATTCTTCTGAACCAAACTGAACGCCAACACCTGAACCCATGCTTGGATCATTCACAGTGATAGCGGAGAAAGGCTTTCCTGTCACTTCACGGAAATCACGAATTCTGGTATAGCCAACGATCAATTCATTGTGCATGTCATCACCCAATGAAGAGTTTAGTTCAAGCACTGTGGAATTCTGAGAATTATTAAAGCGATAATTTCTGTCACTAAATCTTGCGCTTGTAACTGTGGTGCTATAATTGTCATCATATGCACTCACATAATTATTACGGAATGTGAGACGATTATTATCATCGATATTCCAATCTAAACGAGCGAACACTTTTGTGGAAGGACGAGTGATTTCAAAACCTGTCAATTGACCTGCATTATATCCATATTTGGAAGTAAGATGTGATGAAACCAATTGCGCAATGGAATCAATTTGTTTCGCGCGTGAATTCTGAGTCAATGAGATATTATCAACAGGTTGTACGCGTGAAGTGAATTCAGCATTTGCAAAGAAGAATAATTTATCCTGAATGATCGGTCCACCCAGTCTCACGCCTGTCTGCAATTCATTGAAATTATTGAATGTGGTTGTGATGGTGGTATCTTTCGTACTGGGGTCAAGCAAATTATTGTTAACGATATTCTTTCTTGTGATGGACAAATCACTGATCATTGCCTGACTTCTTGTGAACCAATAAGCAGATCCTTCAAATTTATTGGTACCGGATCTTGTGATTGCATTCACGCCACCACCGGTGAATCTACCTTGGCGCACATCATATGGTGCAACTAGAACTTGGAATTCATCAATAGCATCAAGAGAAACAGGGTTTGTATTGGCTTGTCCGCCAGGTGTTCCTGCGCTTCCCAAACCAAAGAGATCGGTATAATTTGATCCGTCAATTTGGATATTATTATAACGATTATTTCTACCGGCAACAGAAACACCAGCACCTGTTGACACAACTTGTGGTGTGAATTTTGCAAAGTCCTGGAAAGAACGAGAAATCGTCGGGAAATTATTCAATTGCTCTTTTGAAATATTTGTCTGAGCACCGGTTCTAGATGCACCAAATACTCCTTTTTGTGCCATTACGGTGATTTCATCGGTGGCAACCGCCTTCTCTGACAATGCCATTGTGATCTTTAGATTTTGTCCGAGTTTCACGAATTGACCTGACAATGAAGATTCGCCATAACCAACTGCTGTTGCCTTGATGGTATATGGTCCACCCACGCGAACATTATTGATTGTAAATGTCCCATTTGCTTTTGCATTGGCTCCGAAACGAGTACCTGTGGGAATATGAATCGCAATGATTTTGGCACCGGGAACAACTCCGCCATTTGCGGCTTTGACAGTTCCGGTGATTCCACCACTCGTCACGCCTTGGGCATGCATTTGCACTGGGATGACTGTGCCGGAAAACACTCCCAAGCCCATGATGGCACTCGCACAAAGTGATAGTACGGTATGTCTCATAACACTCCTTGAATTGTGAAATTCATGCAATATTGTACTTACATGATGAATTGATATGTAGATGTGATTCAGACACGTGGATAGAGTTCAAAATTCAGTGTTTTATCTGAAGTTCTCATATTATCAAGTGATAATATGATTCTGTTTTTCATTGTGATTCAGAACATATGTAAAAGTCTTGGCGGCAATATATCCGAAAACCGCGCCGATGATCATTCCTCCGAGTACATCAAGAGGATAATGCACGCCGACATAAATTCTGGAATAGCTTATGAGAAATGCAAATATCAAGATGGGAACTCTCAGCGAAGAGAAAATCATGCTGAGAAAGATTGCAAGACATGCATTGTTGATTGCATGCGTTGAAGGGAATGATTGACCAGGACCACAAGGAATGAGCAAGCGAATTTCAGTCTCTTGTCTACATGGCCTTTGTCTATTAAACCAAGGCTTCAATACATGTGTGGACATCTGATCCATGATTCCAAGGACCATTGCTAATGAAATCAAAGCATATATCCCTTTTGCTCTATGGGTATAGATAAGATAGAATGCGAGAAGTAAATAAACCGGCCAAATGATATGTATTGAAGTGAGAATCGGAAAGAGAAAATCGGTGGGGGCAGAGACAAGATGACCATTCAACACTTGAAATAGTGCCTTGTCTATATCCAGGAGAAAATCCGGCATGCATATGCTCCGAATGAACATTCAACACCAACTGCGAGGACAATTTCCAACTTTTTTGGATGAAAGTGATATCGAGTTTTCCACAATTAACTATCTACTGTTTTTGTACTCACTCTTCTGGCAAGTATCATCTCAGCAATTGCGAATATCAATGCCAGAATCAAGAAGAATCGCCATAATTCCGTACCGATTCTTGCTTTGGCAACGGAATCACCTATCCTGCCTGATTGGTCCAATATACTCACCATCGATGGTGCATTCATGCGTTTTTTCATTGCCGATAAAAGCTCTGATTCTGAGCCATATTTGAGATGTCCTTCATCACCGGGAATATTCACGGTCATTGCCGTCAGAGATTCATTTTCTTTGCTTTTGATTGCATATACACCGGGCATGAATAAGCGACCAATGTGTAGGGAAAGTCCGCCAGGTACGGTTATTCCTTGCACTTGTGATTCAATGCCTGATGGATCACTCATTTTTACAATTTGTGCCGGACTTTTCATTGCCTTGGTTGGTATCAATGCAATTGCATCATCTCCGGAAATGATTTCAGATGTGAGCATTTCCTTGGCGGACAAATAATGCAAAGCTCGATAAATCAATGTTGGCATCAATCCTGTATAGGGGAATGTACTCCATTCAGGCGATGGAGGAACGGCGCAGTAGAGTATCTTTCCTTCGCCTCTTCGAATCTCAGTGAAAAAACTTCCCCCTTGCATTTGGATGAGTGATTGTCCACCTCCTGAAATGAGTGCCTTCTTGATTTTTGGGGAATCACCAAGAGAAGTTTCCATCTCCAGTCCTTTGAAAACGCCTCGAAAAACAGGATGCTGTCTATCTACGGAAATACACAGCCCGGGAGATTTTTCAGAAAACTCTTGTACTTGAAGTGGAGCCAATCCAAGCATAGTCAATGCCGGAATTTGTTCTTTGGGATCCACACTTTCACTCGGAAAAATAAGCGCAGTTCCACCAGATTGAATATATGCATCCAATCTTTGTGCCTCATTGCGATTCAATCCTGCAGTGATGATCACGATATCATGCTCTTCATAATTCACGGTTCCGGCTTGCTCTCCTGCATACATTGCATAAGAACCTGCAGAGGTGGAGGAAGCAAGTTTCAAGAACTCTGCTGCTTTTCCGGATGAAACCGCTCCAACTATCGGTGGTGGAGGTATGATGAATGAGGCATGTCGAATATTGTCATGTTCCAAAGCATCTGATTCGATTTTGAAAGCAACTCTTATGATGCCCGACTTCTTTGGAGGAGCAGAGAGAGTGATTGTTCCTGTAGAGCCGGCATTCAAATCAATTGATTTTTGAGCAACTCTTTCATTGTTGAAGAACATGCTGACAATGATTCCTGATATGTCATTTCCACCGCTATTTGTCAAACGAGCTTGAATATCGGCAGTTTTATCTTGTTCAAACATCGAAGTAAGCATGATCAAAGTGTCGATGGTAATATTACCAGCAGGTTTACCATTTTGCATTGGTATGATAAATACACCTGTTTGATCATCAAATAATTTCA
>DBCJ01000129.1:4192-14939 GCA_002293005.1 Ignavibacteria bacterium UBA961
CTGATATATTCTTTATTTCTACTGAATGCTCTTTTTCTTTGACTAGCGATCGAAGAAAGTGGAATGAAAGCCAATTCATCACCTTCTTTCATGGCATTAGAGATTTGCGCTGCAATTGCTTTTGCTTTTGCGAATCTATTCCCACCTGCATCGGAAATATCCATGCTGAGCGTATTGTCCAAAATGACAATAATGCTGGTTTTTGCATGAGAACCGATTACAGGAAGTGAGCTTTTTATTGTTGGTCGTGAAAATGCCAATACACAACAAATCACGATCAATGTGCGTAGAATAAGTAAGATGATTTGCTGTGTCTTGAGATTGCGAATGCTGGTTTTTTGTAATTCTTTGATGAATCGCAATGTACTGAAATCAACAGTCTTCAATTTCCTGAGATTCAACAAATGAAGAATCACGGGAATTGCAGCTGCTATCAGGCCGAGTAAAACAAGTGGATTGAGAAATGTCATGGTGAATTTTCAATATGGTGCAGGAACCCCTGTATCATGTCTCTTGTCCGGGAATTTCCCTAGTGCAATGTCCGCAGACAGATGCCTCGACCGGAATTTTCAATAGACAATGCGGACATTCCTTTTCTTTGCTTTCTTTATCTTGCTGAAACTTCATCAATGTTCTGGTCATGAGAAAGATAGAGATTGACACAATCAAAAAATCTAAAATGGAATTGAGAAATAATCCAAGATTAAGGGTTGGTGCACCTGCATCTTTTGCCGCTTTCAGCGTGGGATATTCAATGCCATTGAGACTGATGAAGAGATTTGTTAAATCCACCTTGTTTATGGCTCCTATCGGAGGCATCACGATGTCATTTACAAGGGATGTGACGATTTTTCCGAAAGCACCACCAATCATGACCCCTATGGCGAGATCAAAGACATTTCCTTTATTGATGAATTCTTTAAAATCCTTCAGCATGGTCTACTCCAAAGATATCCCAAAATTGATGAAATGAGGGCTTAACTGCAAAAGAATTTGGAATGAAAAAGCGTGTTATCCACAGTTGATCAAAACAAAAGATGTGATTTTGTAATTTGCACGCATTCAAAAAGATAATTGATGAAGGTTTCTGCATGTCTGAACTTGGAATTGGCATTGATGCATCTGATAAGGATGCTCTACTTGGCAAGCGCATTGACTGTCTGGACAAAGGTTTTGTCCGCTTGATTGATGTCATGGGTGATGATGCCGCAATCGTGCAAGCTGCTCGTGTTTCTTATGGTTCGGGCACTAAAAAAGTGCTTGAAGATCGTGGACTCATCCGCTATCTTCTTCGCCATGCACATACAACTCCATTTGAAATGGTGGAATTCAAATTCCATGTGAAATTGCCAATATTTGTGGCAAGACAGTGGATCAGACATCGCACAGCGAATGTGAATGAATATTCGGGTCGTTATTCTGAAATGAAGGATGAATTCTATACTCCGAATCCGAATGATATCCGTCCTCAGAGCGTATTGAATAAGCAAGGAAGATCTGAAGAAACTTTGCCGGATGGCATGGCTGAACAAGCGGCGAATGCCTTCAAGGCCGGACAGGATGATGCTTATGCTCAATATCAGGAATTTTTGGAGCAGGGTATAGCCCGCGAAATTGCTCGCATCAATTTGCCTGTTTCAAATTATACTGAATGGTATTGGAAAATTGATCTACACAATCTCTTCCATTTTTTGAGATTACGCATTGATTCTCATGCGCAATATGAGATTCGTGTATTCGCTGAAGCCATTGCAGAGCTCGTGAAGCCATTCGTACCTCATGCTTGGGAAGCATTTGAAGATTATGTCCTCAATGCACATCGCATGACTGCGCCAGAATTGAAAGTCATGAAGCATCTTCTGGAGTCCATGGAATTTCCTTCGGATGAGACGCTTGCGGAATTGGGCTTGAAAGGTAGGGAAGCAGTTGAATTCAAGGACAAAATGCGTGGGATGTTCCGTTAAGCGTTATTGCTTAATGGAACTTGAATCTATAAAGCACCCAGTACAGTGAGTTTTTGCTCTGCTTCATCGAGTGTTTTTTTACATGAGACAATCAATGTCATGCCTTCTTCATAAAGTGACATCATGTCATTCAATGATGCATTTCCTTGATCGAGTACCGAAACGATATATTCTAGTCTTTTGATCTGATCTTCAAAACTTGTTTCATTCTTCTTTGCCATGTTTATCCTTGTCCTTGAATGATAATGAAGCTGAGTTTACGCAATATCTGATTCCTGTTGGTGCCGGCCCATCAGGGAAAACATGACCGAGATGCGCCCCGCATTGTGAACACATGATTTCGGTTCTCACCATGCCATGAGAAAAATCAGGAGATTCTTCAATCAGTTCCGAATTTTGAGCTGAGAAAAATGAGGGCCAACCGCAACCTGAGTCATATTTATCATCTGATGTGAAAAGTGGTGCTCCACAGCAAATGCAGGAATATTCTCCCGTGTCATGATTATTCCAATATTGTCCCGTAAATGCTCTTTCCGTGCCTTTTAACCTTGTAATGGCATATTGTTCATCAGTAAGTTGCTCGCGCCATTCTGCTTCGGATTTAGTGATCTTCTTCATATTACTTGTTCAGAATGATTGGTAATGATATAGACTCTGTGGGAGTCTCGAGAACAAGGGTATACATGCCTGATGAGAATGTATCGAAAGGGAATACTGCCTTTATTTTACCGGGGAGCGTAAATCCCGATGCTATTGGATATTTAACTCCAATCGGTGAATAAGCATGCAAAGTAAAGTTACCTTGTTCAGGAATATCCAATTCTATTTCGCTACCGGATTCGATTGGATGTGGATTCACAATGATGCGGGCTCTCGCAAGAGTTTTGTCCGGATGCCATAAACGAATGCCGCCTTCATAGCATATATCGCCGATATTGACATTGCCATTGACATAATTCGTTCGAAGCAAACCACCGATTGGTTTGATACCATCTATGATCACTCCGGAATTAGGAGCATTACCCAATAAACCTCTCACATTCAGTTTTCCAAGTAATGGGAGTGAAGTGAATGGCAATAATAGTCTTGCTGATTTCATGTCCTTCCCGGTCAACTGTGTGAATCCCGGATTTGATATTTCTGCGACCGTTGCATTCCAAGTCAATGTGAACTCA
The DNA here is from genome assembly GCA_002293005.1 of Ignavibacteria bacterium UBA961. Classification (GTDB taxonomy): domain Bacteria; phylum Bacteroidota; class Ignavibacteria; order Kapaibacteriales; family UBA961; genus UBA961. The sequence continues at coordinate 7,332 of DBCJ01000129.1, forward strand.
ATACCGGTGATTCCGGATTCTTGAATCGCGCTTGTATCCAATATTTGAATACGCATTTCAGCAGATTCATTATTGTTCAAAGTGATTGAATCGAGAATGATTTTCGCATAACCGATTGACACAAACAATGAATCGGAATATGTTTCGCAATATTTGTTTTTGGCAATCACGGAGTAAAAACCGGAGGAATCAATCACCAATAATGAATCTTGTGCATTTGTAATTGACTTTCCATTCAAAAGCCATTCATAAAGTGAGCCATCACCTTTGACAAATACAGTGTCATTACTTCTGGAAAGTGTCGGTTTCATTGGTGGGTCTGCAACTGTTATTGTCATGGAATCTATTGCCATGCAACCTTTTGCCGAAGTGACTTTTACGAAATATGTTGTTGTAATAGTTGGATTTGCAATTGGATTTGCAATCGTTGTATCAGATAAACCAATGCTGGGTGACCACTCATAAAGAGAGCCACCTGAAGCAAAAAGTTGGGCTGAACTTCCTTTGCAGATTACAGTGTCTTTTGAGATTGTGATATTTGGTGTTGGATTGATAATGACCAAGACTGAATCTTTGTAAGTACAACCAAATGGTGTGCTGAATTCCATGTAATATGTTGTTGTCACAGTCGGCTTCACCAGCAATTGTGTAAATGCTGAATCTATGGAAATCGTATCGGAATCTGTGAACCATTTGGCGATATACGGTGAATTTCCACCAAACATGAATGTTCTTGGAATACTAACAGAGTCATCTTCAGGGCAGAGTTCAAAAGATCGCTCCATGGAAGAGAATGTTGGAGCTTCTTGTACTTCAATGCGAATGGTGTCTATAGCAGAGCAACCGGATTGAGTCTCTGCAAAAATCGTATAAGTCCTGGTAGAATCAGCAATGCATCGCACGCGATTGCCTTGGTTTTCGAGCAGACCATTTGCAGGTAACCAGGTAAGTTCTTGCGTGCTATTTGCTTGAAGAATGATTGTGTCTCCTTTACAAGCAGTTCTGCTATTTACCGGAAGATTCAAAGATGGTGATGGAAGAACAGTGATCTTGATAAAAGCAAAATTTGTGCAACCATTGGCATCCGTTACAATCACTCTATAACTTTCATCTTGGAACGGTCTTGCTGTTGTTGATTGTGCATTTGGATCAGTGACATTCGTACCTGACCATCGATAAGAAAATGGAGGCTTTCCGCCAAGCGGCTTAACCGATAATTGTACTTCGGATTTTTCGCAAACCGCAGTGTCCTTGGATGGTGCAATTGCCATTACGCCTTTATTGCTTTCGATCAATTTAACATTGCCCAAAATCAATCCATCAACACCACCTTCAGCTCCGAGAGATGTCTTTTCAATCAAATTCTCACCGGGTTTTCCGCCTGAAATATCAATGATGGATCTATTGGGAATATTGCCTTTGAACATGACTATCCCGCCTCCACCTCCTCCGCCCGGACCATGTTTTGATGCTCCGGAAATTCCGCCTTTGCCACCTTTGGCTTCAATCTGTATCTCATTGCCGAATGATATAAAGCGATTCACATCAAAATAGATCGAACCACCGCCACCGCCGCCACCATAACCATCATTGGAATTTCCTGTTTTTGGTCCACCAACATTTGCTCCATTGCTCAATATTCTTGCACCGGGTCGAATCACAAAATTATTCGATCGAATGAAAACGATTCCACCACCATTTCCACCGGGAAATGCCGCATCATTGTTGACATGTCCTGAACCGCCTCCTCCACCCATGAAAACTCGGGGGAGAGAATCATCAATGAACTGTTGATATGGATTTTCTCTACCGGGATCGCCTCCATTATGAACCAATCCATCGGGGAAGTCTTTGGAGCCAATACCTCCACGACCACCATTTGCCCCGCCTCCACCACCGGCATTATGAGCATTACCACCACCACCTGCATTTGCAGGAGCACCTCTGCCAAGTAAATACTCCGGTTTTAAAATGGCAATTCCACGACCTTTTTCTCCGGACAGACTTGCTTTATCATTGGGTAATGCATAATCCAATATGCCATAAGCACCACTGGCTGCATTCCGAACTCTGCCACCTTCGAATCCTTTACCCGAGACATCAATTGTGCCTGCAACATCAAGTGCAAGTCTTACTTCAAATGCCAAAACACCGCCTGTGGAGCCATTCCAAGGACTACATGTCAGGGGTCGCATAATCGAAACCAAAGCAGTATCATAAGTGGGGATCGTCACCAATTGAACAGATCCATTCTCTGGATCATATTGCATCAATGGTGCATGTTTGAATATAATGGATGAACCTACAATAGATTCAATTTCAAGTATCTCGGCATTTCCGGCATTGCCAAAATTAATCACTGAGCCAAAAGAAGCAGTATTGCTGGTATCAATCTCAGAACCATCCATCTGAATCATCAAGACCTTTTTTCGAGGCTCAAATCCGGATAAACCGACTATTTCCACGGATTTTGTACAAGAATGATACTTCGTGACTCTCGCATAACTATTGATGACGCCAAATAAAGGCGTTCCACCTTGGGAATGGAGTAAAAACGAAGAAAATGCCATAAATACAAAGGTAAATGACAATCTCTTGAGATATTTCATCGAAGACTCGATGATTGAATATGTGTCTTTATGATTCATGGTCACGAAAATACATGTTTTCATGGAAGAATATTGTTCTTTTGATGCAATTGCATCACATAGTTCATGCTTTCCAAAAAAAGTCAGGAAATGCCAATCCCTTGAAAATCATATTGTTAGTTTTGGCTGATTCTGCCTGATGAAAGGGAAATTGGATAAAAATCCGTATTTTCGCGCAAGCATTTTTGCGTTTATACAGTTTGAAAAGCAGGCCATGGCAAAACCATTAAGCATTTTGTTTGTTACGAGCGAAGTCTATCCATTTGCAAAAACAGGTGGTCTCGCCGATGTTTCGTATTCATTACCATTGGCTTTGAGGGAATTGGGACACGATATTCGCGTCATGGCTCCCAAATATGGTTCTATCAGTGAAAGAAAGAATCGAATCCATGAAATCAATCGTTTGCGAGACATCCCAATTCCGATTGGTGAAACCGAGTCCTATGCAACGGTAAAATCTTCTTCGATCAATAATCCCAGATCAAAAGTTCAAGCGTATATCACGACCAATTCCAATTATTTTGATGCAAATAAAGGATTTTATTCCGATCCTGCGACAGGACTGGATTATCCTGATAATGATGAACGATTTGTGTTTTTCGGACATTCCGTCATTCAAACATGCATGCTTTTGGGTTGGGTTCCGGATATCATTCATTGCAATGATTGGCAAACAGGAATTTTGCCTGCTTTGATTAGACTGAAGCACAATGATTTGTTTGCGAAAACAAAAATCATTTACACGATTCATAATTTTGGTTTGCAAGGTGATTTCCCCATGAAATCATTGACCAAAACCGGTTTTTCTACCGCTGATGCAGATGCACTTTCACATAAAAAGAAAGTGAATTTTATGAAGGCCGGCATTCACTTTTCAGATTGCATCACTACTGTATCTCCAACATATGCGAAGGAAGTGCTTGCGGATCAAAAAATCAGCAATGGACTTAGTGATGTATTGAAGACCAAGCCGGATCGCATGGTTGGAATTGCACATGGTGTGGATTTGAATACATGGAATCCCAAAATCGATACACATCTCACCAAAAATTATGATAAAACTTCAATTGAGAACAAAGCCCCAAATAAGGAAACGGTTCTCGAACGATTCGATTTACCAGTTCATACAGACAGAAGAGTTCCTCTTATCGCAATGGTGACACGCATCATAGATCAGAAGGGAATTCAATTGATTCTTGATGCAGAGAAAGAACTTTTTTCTAAAGACATACAATTCGTGATGCTTGGAGAGGGTGATCATTCTTTCTATCCAAAACTCGAAGCATTGGCAAAAAAGTATCCGGAGAAATTTGCGCTTCGTATTCAATTCGATGATGAATTGGCACATTTGATGGAAGCAGGCGCAGATATGTTCCTCATGCCTTCAAAGTATGAACCATGCGGACTCAATCAGCAATATTCACTGGTTTATGGAACAGTTCCAATCGTTCGTTCAACAGGTGGACTCGCCGATACAGTAACAGATTTTGATAAGAAGACAGGCGAAGGAACAGGTTTTGTGTTCAAGGATTATACTGCAAAATCCATGATGTCGGCAATTGATAAAGCAATCAAATTATTCGATGAAGAAGAGTCATGGAATGCGCTGGTATTGAATGGGATGAATGAAGACCGTTCTTGGGGTCGTGCCGCAAGACAATATAGTGAACTCTACCGCGCACTCATGAAAGATACTTTGTGATGAAAGTGAAGAAAGATTCTTTTTTGAGCATACTACGATTCACATTGCCTCTTTGGGCATTGAGCATCATCATTTCCATGTCCGGCTGTAATGAACAAAGTCCGATTGCAGGTGGGGCCATTTTTGATGATACAATTAATGTGAGTGTCATTAGTTCAGATTCCATTTCAATGTTCACCGGTTCAAGTGCCGGAAGTATCAAACCATCGGCATCCTATGCTGCTGATTTGTTTTTGGGGTCTGCCAAGGGATATACTTCTTCCATTCTCTCACGCTTCGGCAATGTGCCGGATTCTCTTCCCGATGCAGAAATAATCTCTGCAAAATTGATATTGCAACCCAAACGATATGCTCTCGGTGATTCACTTTCGAATCGCATTGCATTTGATGTCTTTACGATCAATAAACCATGGACTCCCAGAGCCACGATTGACTCATTCTTGCAGGCAGGATTTCTAGATGTAATGTCTGTGGGAACCTTCGACGGTTCCATCGCTCTGCGTGACACCATGCCTGAGATTTCAGTTGATATTTCACAATCACTTATCAAATCATGGTTTGTATTGAGAAATAAAGCAAAGAATGATACCACTGTCAATACAGAATCCGCTTACGGAATTGCGCTGAAGCCCAAAAGTGCTTCAACAGTGATCAGAGCATTTGCAAGGAATACCATTTCAACACCTGATAATCCAACAGTGCGAATTCGAGTTGTTTATAAAAAAGCCGGAAGCGCAACAGTTGATACAATGATATTGGAATCGGCATATGATGCCACTTTCACAACCGAGCCAAATCCATTGCAAGATAAAGTCATCTTGAATTATGGAACAGGAACATTCTCCAATTTGGAAATTTCCCTGAAGGATTTACCGACAGGAATTGCAATTCATGGCGCGGTATTGACACTCACGCTTGATAGCATGGAAACCATTCGTGGCAATCAATTCAGAGACAGCGTGATTTCCTCTCAATTTGTAGATTCACTTGCCGGTAATCTCGTCAGGGAATTCACCGGTTTCTCAAAAAATGGATCAATAGTCTATGAATTTCCAGTTGTGAATGGAATGGTGGAATCATTACTGAGAAATACGAAAACAGGTACGATGAAGATTCTCCCATATATCTTGAGAGATAGAACACGCCTTGATAGAATGGTGTTTTTCGGGCCGAAAGATTCTGATCCAAAGAAAAGACCATCACTTCGAATCATCTATTCCACGCGACCAAAACCCTGATGCAAAATCGGAGTGTTTTGCTCCAATAAAGTATTGCATCACAATTAATCAATTCCCTAACTTGATTGCATGAATCATTTATTTGATCATGTTTCATTGTTCATTCATACCGGGTGTCACATGTTCATTGTGTTTTTATTGACACTTTTTTCCCTTGAATTGCATGCACAAACTCTCGAGCAGCACATTATTGAAGGGATGAAATATCGTCATATCGGACCTTTCCGTGGTGGAAGATCACTTGCTTGCACGGGCATCAAAGGTGATCGTAATACCTATTATTTCGGTGCAACGGGTGGCGGTGTTTGGAAAACAGAAGATGCCGGGGAATCATGGATTTCCATTTCCGATACAAGTTTCATGGCTTCATCTATCGGTGCCATCGCTATTGCTCCGTCTGATCCCTCGATGATCTATATTGGAACGGGTGAATGCGATATTCGTGGAAATATCTCATTTGGCGAAGGTATGTATCGAACACTGGATGCCGGAAAATCTTGGAAACAAATCTCACCAAAAAGCTTTGGGAATATCGCCAAGATTGCCGTTCATCCCAATAATCCGGATGAAGTGCTCATCGCATCGATGGGTAGAATTTTCGGAACAAATCCTGATCGCGGAATATATAAAACCACGAATGGTGGGTCGAGTTGGACATTGGTCTTGAAAAGACCCGGAACACTCGGGGATTCAACCGGAGCGATTGACATTCAGCGAGATCCTCATAATCCACGCATGCTTTATGCCGCATTGTGGCAAGCTTCCAGAAATGCATACAGCATGTCGAGTGGTGGCCCCGGATGTGGTTTGTTTCAATCCACAGATGGAGGTGATACATGGAAAGAGCTCTCTAAAAATCCGGGACTCCCCAAAGGTGTGCTCGGTAAAATTCGCATGACTTGTTCGCCCGCAAAGCGTGATAGAATTTGGGCAATGATAGAACATGAACATGGTGGACTATTCAGAAGCGATGATGCCGGAAGAACATGGATGAAGGTTTCAGAAGATAGAAATATTCGTCAAAGACCTTGGTATTTCTCTCATATCATCGCCGACCCCAAAGATGCTGATGGTATCTATGCATTAAATGTTGGTATGTTTAAAAGCACCGATGGCGGACGAACTTTTTCCGGTATGAGAACAATGCATGGCGATCATCATGATATGTGGATAGATCCTGATGATGCAGAGCGTTTCATAGTGGCGGATGATGGAGGTGCATTTGTAACAAACACTGGTGGAAAGACATATTCCGATATTGATATACCAACCGCACAGTTTTATCATGTTACCACCGACAATCAGATTCCATATCGCGTATATGGTTGTCAGCAAGACAATAGTTCCATCGGCATAGCTTCTCGGTCATTCAGTTGGTCGATTGATAAATCAGATTGGTTCATAGCAGCCGGTGGTGAATCAGGATATATCGCCGTGGATCCCAAAGATCACAATATCATTTATGGTGGCAATTATGGAGGCTTCCTTTCAAGATTGAATAGGAAGAATATGCAAGATCAAGATGTGAGTGTCTATCCGGAAAATGTTGTGGGAAGCGCCGCCGCAAATCATCAATATCGTTTTCAATGGACATATCCTATTGTCTTCTCAAAGCATGATCAGAATGTACTATATACTTGTGGTAATCATGTCTTCAAAACTTCCAATGAAGGACATTCCTGGGAGCGCATAAGTGATGATCTCACAACGAATGATTCGAGTAAAATGCAGGCTTCAGGCGGGATGATCACGAAAGATAATACCGGTGTTGAAACGCATTGCACCATTTTTGCTTTCAGTGAATCTCCACTCAATAAAGATATCCTTTGGACCGGAACTGATGATGGACTGGTGCATATCACAAGAGATGGCGGAAAAACATGGAATAATGTCACACCAAAAGAATTACCCAATGGTGGTAAACCGGCATTGATCAGCATCATTGATGCAGGACATTTCAATGAAGGAACGGCATATTTGGCAGCCACGAGATATAAATCCGCTGATGATGCAAAACCAT
>DBCJ01000114.1 GCA_002293005.1 Ignavibacteria bacterium UBA961
TATATTCGTGAATTTAGTCAATTGAATAATATCCTCAATTCGGCAATCAATACCGCAAGACATGTAAACCAAATGCTAAGTTCCGTATCTTTGCCCCATACTTCAACATTTGGATTATATATGTTTCAAGGCTTTCCACAATCCGGATTTCAATTCTTAAAACAATTAAAAGAAAATAATAGTAAGGATTGGTTCGAAGAAAGAAGAGAACTCTATGAACAATCATTGAGAAATCCTGCGAAAGCATTGATTCAACAGATGGATGAATCATTTCTTCGGGAAGGTCTCCCATTCGAAGCGAGCTTAAAAAAGTCCTTGTTTCGGATTCATCGCGATACAAGATTCAGTAAAGATAAGTCACCATATAAGACAAATATTGGCATAACATTTCCTATTATTCGAGATGGAATGTCCAAAGAAACTAAAACCGAGATTCCCGGAATATATCTTCATATCGAGCCTAAAGCTTGTTTTATTGCAGGTGGACTGTATATGCCCGATGCAAAACAACTCAAATCCTTGCGAACAAGAATTGAACAAGACTGGAGCTTACTTGATGAATTGAATGTTGATTCGGGATTCTTGAAAGAATTTCCCGAAGGTGTGCAAGGAGTCAAAGTAAAAACGATGCCCCGAGGTTATGATCCTGAACATCCCGGAAAAGAATGGTTGCGCATGAAACAATTCATCGTGATGCACATGATTCCGGAAAAAATCACGCATTCAGATACACTCATGGATATGCTCTTGAACAAAGCACATGCCATGGCTCCATTGATGAAGTTTTTGGAAGAGTCTGTACAAGATTATTGATCGCCTTGTTCATCTTCAAGCATTGCGATTGCATCTTCAACGGTTGGAGCAAGCTCGAAAAGCCAGTCAAGCTGAGAAATGCGAAGCAAACTCATGATTCTATCACTCACACCAACAAGAATGACCGGAGCTTCATGCTCATTCATTTGTCTATGTGCAAGTAGCAAAGCACCCAATCCGGCGCTGTCACTTTGCTTTACTTTTGAAAGATCTATAATGAGTGCTTCCACGGTGGGCTGACAAAGAATCAACAATTCCGCCTTGACTTCAGGCGCATTGCTTGCATCGAGGATTTCTTCTTTGAGCGTAAATATGGATATGGAGTCTTGATGTTCAATTGAAAAATGCATTGCATGATCTCAGTAAATGTTAGTACAAATTTCAGCAAAAAGGCTGATTTGACAAAAATACCTGTTAGATATACCTAATATGATGCTTAATCCACAATCAATCTGCGTAATCAGACTCACTTCCCTCGGCGATATAGTATTGCTCACACCCATGATCAGGGTACTCCGTAATACATGGCCGAAAGCAAGAATAGACATGGTCATTTCCGAGCATTGCGCAGAGATCATGAAATATAATCCACACATCGACAATCTGCATATCATCAATACAAAGAAAGGTACTGTGTCTTTTTTCAAGCAATGGAATCAACTCAAAAGTACTTTGCCCAAATATGACATGGCGATTGATGTACATTGCTCACTTCGAAGCAGAATCATAAGAATGGGACTTGCCAAACAGCTTTTAACATATGATCCCGCAAGAGCTTACAAAAGAGATATCGTCAAGAATAAAACTCGAATACCCATTGCATCCATCATACCTGTTTCACAACGCTATTTTACGGCATTCAGGGAATTTCCTGAAATACATATTGATGATGAAGGACTGGAGTTTTGGCTTGAAAGAGAAATGGGAACTGGCCAGTATCCCAAAAAGAAAATACGGAATGGTGATCGAATTATATTAGCTCCGGGAGCCAAGCATGCAACAAAAAGATGGCCTGCATCATACTTTGCGCAATTGATTCAACTACTTCAAAATGAATACAATCAACCAATAGCACTCATTGGTGGTCCTGATGATACAGAACTCTGCAATGAAATTCAAGCATTGACACATGCTCCGATAGAAAATGTTGCGGGAACAATGTCACTACATGAATTGGCTGATTTCATGGATACCGCCACTTGCATCATTGGAAATGATTCAGGCCTGATGCATATTGCCGCTGCAAGACAGATACCGGTCATTACAATATTTGGAAGTACGGTACCTGAATTCGGATTTCTTCCCTATCACACCCCATTTCATATTGCTTCCATTGAACTCCCCTGCAAACCCTGCACCCATATAGGCAAAGAGAAATGCCCTCTCGGACATTTCTCCTGCATGAAAGAATTAACACCTATTTCAGTATTCGAACAAGTTCAAAAACTTCTAAATCAAAGTGCGAACATGTATTGAACACCGAGTGAGATGGACATCATAGTCCCATTTAGGTTTTGCAGATTTGCTGTTGGATAATACTCTTCTTTAAACACATTACTCAACATCAAACCAACTTGTGCATTGAGATTCAATTGCGAACCATCATTATTCATAACGGGATAAGAATATCCTAATTTTGGTTCAATGACCATATTCATCCCCGCTTTTCCATCTCCTGTTTTCGTAACCGGTGTTGGTGAACCACTTTGCAAAAATGTCCACATTTCTTCTTCGGCTGCATCAGTAGCATTATTATGTCTGTGATATCCCATGGGTAAACCAATTCCAATACCGAAAGTCACATTTTCAAAGTTGATTCCAGGGACAATCATCAAATAGTTGAAGGTTCTTGTGAATTCAATTTTATTTGATCCTGAAGTATAGGTATTCTGATAATTCGCAAGAGAAATATCAGCAGTGATGCCCACAGCATTCTTCTTACTTGCCGGAATGTAAACACTCACTCCAATATCCGGTGTGCCTGAAAATGTGAATCCATGCTCCTCAGATTTTGCATCATTTGAAAATGAGGAAAGACGAACTTGAGATTGTACGCCGATTTTAAAAGGATTCAGATTTTTCTTTACTTCAGTATCTTGTCCAAAAGCCACGCTTACAAAGCACAATCCAAGAAGGAAATTCCATAGATTTTTCATATCAATCACCTATTTGAAAGTTTAAAATTCAATCAATTTTGCCATTGAGCAAAAATACATGCAAAAACATAATTCTCAATACTATTTGATTTGTATATTTGAAAGTCTTTTTACCACAGCCATTCAAAATGGGCTTACCAATATGTCTTTGGGGATATTCCTTATGAAATGCATGAAGCATTATATTTTCGGTATCATCATTCTCTTTTCCTGGCAAAATGCCAATTCTCAAGGATTTGATTGGATCCAATCTTGGAGATTACCTTCAGATTCACCCGATGTGTTTATTGGTGGCTATACGGGCTTTGGCATGAATACAGAGTATGTGGATGCTCGTAGTTTTTCCGATGTATTAGAATGCTGTCAATTCAAAGATGGCTCTGGATATGACTTTCGTGTTGGCATGACCGGAGAATATTGGCTTATGGGAGATGTGTCACTGCAAGCCCAAATAGGATTTGGAAGTACTACTGCAAGTTTCAATGCTAACAGACAAGACTCCATTTTATATATCGACCCTTCAGATGAGAAGACCAAATCCAGAATCTTGCTAAGAGACTATACTTTGACATCTCGAATCCAATCCTTAGAATTGGCCATGATTGCCAAAAAGCGACTATTTGCATCTCATTTTTCTGTAGCTATGGGCTTTTTAGGTGCCATTACCTTGCCAAATGAATCAATGCATGAATTAGAAATGAAAGTGAGTGTTCCCGGAATGCAATTAGATAGAGAATATTATACACCAAATGAAATGGTGAAAGGAATCGAGGTAGCCGGATTCATATTCAAGCCGATTATTCGATGCGAATATGATATAGCAATTTTTAATGAGGCATATATAAAGCCATTTATTCAAACGGATATTACATTGAATTCTCGTGTGACAAGAGAGGACCCATGGCGGTCTCTGACTGTATTGGGTGGATTTTCTATATTGTTCAGTTATTGAACATACAATGAATTAGTTCTCCATTCGTTGAAAGCCCGTCACATTTTGCATAGTTAACAATGAAATACCTTTTCATTCTCATTACTTTCCTTATAACTGTTTCTATTGCCATAGCACAACCCAAATTGGAAGTCATTGGCGGCAGTACCATTGATTGGGGGAAAGTACCGGCTTCCAAAGACCCTCTAAAAGCAAACCTGAAACTAAAAAATGTCGGAAATCAACCATTAAAGATTTCCGAGGTAAAGCCGGGATGTGGATGTACGACTGCACCATTAGACAAAAAATATCTAAAACCCGGTGAAATTGCCACTGTTAATGTCGGCCTATCACCAGGATCCGCAGCCGGCGAATTGATCAAGGGCCTGACAATTACCAGTAATGATCCCAAGGTTCCAGTAAAAGCCATCACTTTGAAAGCATATATCCTCAGACCAATTCAAGTATTGCCTCAGCCTTATATCGCATTTCCACCGGTGAATGTTGGCAAGACTGCTGAGGCTTCAATGATATTGAAAAATACAACAGAAAGAGCCATTACAATCACGCAATTCGTTTCATCCAAAGGAATTACGGTAAATTCCAAAGTGAAGAGAATTGCACCGGGAGCCCAGATTTCTGTTATAGTTAAGGCCAAACCTGATAAAAAAGGATATTGGAATGGATCCATCCAATGCAAAACAGATCATCCCGATTTGCCTGACATGGATGTGATTGTCTATGGCAATGCTTTGTGATAATGGAATTTCAGTATTTTTGCATCACTTATTTCAACTTATATTCATTCACCGTTCAAGGACAGGTGTTTTCATGAAAAGATTTGTTTATACATGCATGGCCTTGTTATTTGCAACAGGTTCATTTGCATTTGCACAACCAAAAATTACCATCATTGGTGGAGATACTCAGGATTGGGGTAAAGTAAAGCCCAAAGATGATCCTTTGAAAGCCACGATCAAGATCAAAAATGAAGGTACAGAATTGTTGAAGATCACTGATGTTCGTCCAGGATGTGGATGTACAACAGCTCCTCTCGACAAAAAAGAGCTTAATCCCGGTGAAATTGGTTCAATGGAAGTGACTTTAAAGCTTGGTGCAACATCAGGTTTGATGACCAAAAGCATCACGATTACAAGTAATGATCCACAGAATGCAACCAAAGTATTGTATTTGAAAGCTGATGTCGTAAGACCAATTCAAATTTTACCTACGCAATATCTCTCATTCGGAGAGATGACTGTCGGTGCAAAGTCTGAAGCAAAGCTTTCTATTCGCAATACTTCAACTCAAGACATTGTTTTGTCTGATTTTGAAACAGTTGCAGGAATCACACTCAATCTCACAAAACCAACAACCATTCCCGGTGGTGGCGAAGTAGAATTGATTGCGAAAGTAAGTCCAAAGGATAAGGGATATTTCAATGGCGTTGTAAAGATGAAAACGAATCATCCTGAATATGGCACTTTGGAAATCGTAGCTTATGGGAATGTCAAGCCATCAGTGGTTGACCCTAAATAAAGCAGTCGGACATAATAGTAAAGGCGACCATTGGTCGCCTTTTTTGTTTTACAGTAATCGTAAATCACCAATAATGGGAAGTCGCTTCATATGCCCTTTTCCTGCATTAATGACTCCGATGATTGAAAAAATTATCGCAGCAACATACAACAAACCACTGATCATTCCATCGAATGGAAGAAATGGGATATAACTGACAATGCTTGAAAGTACATAAAGCAAAAACACATTGACTCCTTGTCTTGCATGGAAGGTAGCAAATGTAGATTGCTTTGCCAATAGCAAGGGAATCAGTACCAAAATCCCAAGATATGCACAGATTGCCATAAATTTATTTGATGCAATATCTTGTGGATCAGCAAATTCGAATTCATCATTATTGAATGTACTCATTGTATAGCTCCATAGTGTATGTATATACGAAAGTTAGCCAAACTGCATGTATATTCCACATGTCACTTGTTGCATTCTTGATTTTTCGCGAACTTTGTCCCATTCTTTCATCCCATTGAGTTTCAACATGGAACGCTTACAGAGCTTCGGACCATTGATTATTCGCCTCATAGTTGGTTCTTCATTTGCATTTGCCGGTATTGTCAAAATCGGTGCTGAAAATCTGAAACCTCCAACTTTTGCAATGACTGCCGATTTACCAATAGCTCTCTTCGGCATTGCGCTTCCATGGATTGAATTAATTTGTGGCATGGCATTGCTCATAGGACTTCCCTTTTCTGATCCCAAACTTAGAACACTTGCCAGAATATTGATTGGAACAATTTTCATTGCCGCGGCAATAGATAAAATTGCAAATCCCGATGCTTTTGCCAAGAGCATCAACAATTTTCATCTTCTTCCATATGAAGCATTGAATCTTCCTGCTTTGATTTTACCCTGGGTTGAATTATTGACAGGAGGCATGCTAGTTTTCAGAATCAAAGAAAAAGCTGCGTCTTTTTTGATTTCGGGAATGCTCATTGTATTCATCATAGCCATACTCACTGCCATAGCTCGTGGGTATAATATTGATTGTGGATGCTTTGGAGAAAGCTCACCGGCCGCAGCAGCCGAAGTCACTAAAGTAGGTTGGGCAAAAGTTCTCGAAGATGCCAGATGGCTCGTGGCATCATTGTTTCTTTTCATGACTGCAAAAAATGAAGAAAGCATCGAGGACTAAATGGCACATTGGCTGATTGTAGGATTGGGAAATCCCGGAGATCGATATGAATCCACCAGACATAATATCGGTTGGATGATCGCGGAAACATTTGCGAAATCAAAACAAGCCGGTTTCAAGAAAGGTCGCGGTTCTTGGCTTGAGAGCGAATGCTCGGTTCAAGGAAAAAAAATATCCGTAATGTTACCCGAAACATATATGAATAATGCCGGTCAGGCTGTCGGCGAATTCATTCGCTATTATAAAATTCCCACGGAACATGTCATTATTCTCGTGGATGAATACAATTTTCCTGTCGGTAAAATGCAATTGAAACAGGGTGGTTCCGATGGTGGACATAATGGAACTTCATCGGTTATATCACATATAGGACCCGGTTTTTGGAGATTCAGATTTGGGATAGATAAAAAATTCGGTCCGGGACAAATGGCGGATTATGTTTTATCATCATTTGCACATGATGAAATCGAAAGCAGAAATGCCATGATTGAAAGAGGTGTGAAAGCTTTAGGTATGTTCTTTTCCAATAATCCTTCGAGAGCATTGCAACAAATCAATGCTGAAAAAGAACTATAACACTTCGAGCAGGAATGAAATTTGTACCATGCCTTCCATGGTTTTGGGATAATTGATGGACTGTGCGGCCTTCAAAATACAATTATCGATTTCAGGGATATTCAATTCTGAATCAGCCATCGAGATCTCGGTGATATTTCCGTCTTCATCATAAATCACCAATATTTGAATTGTACCTTGCAAGTGAAAAAACTTTGGCAATGCCTCCGCATAGCAAGCGAGCATTGCTGAAAGTTGCTGTTCAACAGTATTTTTATATGCATCCAATACAGCATTATCCATCACTTTTTCAGTCATCACTGAGCCAACGCTGATCAAACCCTCTTCATCATGAGCACCCGCATCTTGATAATTACAGGCTGCTTCCACTTCAACTTCATTTGTTCTGGCCAATTGCATTCCCGAAGAACTGGTCACAAGTGTCCCACCAATTGCAAGGTTTAATGGTTGATACATGATGGCAGGAATCACTTTCTTTTTGCCCAATTCATTTCCTGAGACTCCAAATGCGGTATAAGGAGTTTGCACACCATAACGCTTGCCAAGTTTCGTGATTTCATTCACGCGTTGAGTGGTTCTTTCATAGACATTATAATCAATCAACAAAGCAATTCTCTGCTTTGCCCAAAGATATGGCAAAGCCGTATTTGATACTGTTTGCTTTATCGAAGATATTTCAAGTGTTTTGGCAAATGACTTGTCTCCCATCATCCCGGTTATCACTATTCGACCTTTTGCCTTACCTTTGAATTTTCCAAAAATCATGACAGGTCTTTCAGAATACAAATCAGGATAACTGGCCGGTTCAAGTTCGATTGCATTGAATCCATCAAAGCCGACTTTCAATTTAGTGAGTGCCGGATTCTGCAACATTCTCACAATATTGCCTGCCTGTTGTTCCATTGACTCAAGATTTCCTTTCAGAGCCATGGGTTCTGACATCGTCAAACGAGAAAGCGCATCAAAAAATCGTTCATTGCTTTCATTCCCGGTTGCAATTGCGAAAATATTGGCATCTGTCAATTGCTTTTTCACTTGTTCAAAAATATCCGGTCCTGCATCTACAAAACCATTTGACAGAATGATAATGGTTCTTGCGGACATGCTTCCCGATTGAGGTTGAGACAGAATATTCGTCAAGCGATCAATCAGAGCAATTGGCTCAAGCCCTTCGGTTTCTTGAACTCTATTGAAAAAGACATAAGCCCTTGAGACCATGTCTTTTGTGCAGTATTGCGATGTGTCGGAAAGTTGAATATTCTCATTTCCAAAATGCTGAATATTCACTTTGTCTCCGGGATACAATCCCTTAGAGAAAGAATTCCAAAAGGTAGATGCAGCGCCTGTTTCCAAAGCAGATGAATCACAGAGAATCACATATTCATGAGAATGATTGGAATCACGCAATTGTTTGTTAGCCGGAGGATGTAGCGTCAAGAGGAAGAATTTATCATTATTGTCTTCATACATCATCACATTGGCAGCCGGCTCTTGATCTGCAAATTGATATTCAACGGAAAGTTCTTGTGGACTATCAGATGATTTTGATGAGAATGTTCCAATGAAGGCCAATTCATTTTCTTGCAATGCAAATCCCTTTGCAGTACAATTTGCAATGGATCCACCCTTTGCGACTATCACAGTTGAACTGAATGCTCCTGCAGGATATTCCTTGACTTCTGTAAAACTTGTATCAGAAAAGGTGTCACGATACAATGGAACAAAATCCAATACTTTGAGATAATATGGTCTGAGTGGTTTTGGTAATGTGAGTTGATATATCCCCGAATTTGGTCTCATTGTCTGTGTATAGCGAATCTCATAGGAGACTCTCATTCCGGGTTGAATCCCTGATACATGCATTTGAAAAGCATTGGGTTCATTCCAACTGAGAAAAAATGGATCGAGTTTTTTCTTCGCTTGATCATATATCTCTCGAACTTTTTCTTTGTCCTTCATCTCAGCTTTATACGATTGATTACCCACTTTCACCATTCCGCCATGAATCATGATGGAAGGATGCATAGGCATGAGTAGTGATGCCTCAAGTGTTGAACTTCCCTGATATACAAAAAATTGCTTGACGATGACTTCGGTTATGATTCCTGAGACATGCGCTTCGATATGGGTTGAATCAGGCAAGAGGGAATCAATGTCAGAGGCATCGCTATTGACAATAAATCTTGGGAATGGGATATCTTGAGCCAATATTCGAGTAGGAATCGAATATAAACACATAATGAGAAGAATGATGTGCAGTCGGAACATAAATATCATGATTGAAGATCAAATACTCTGCAAATATACCCAATCTCTATTTGAAGCTCTTGATTTTGCCTGAACTTGATGTTCATATTTTGATTTCCCAGTGAATATCAAGGGTTTTTGCATCCACTTCCATGCGAATAAGAGTTGATTCTTCGACTCTTCCATAAGCCCTGGAATAGATTGCGGGAATGATTTCCAATGCAAATCCGGATAAGGAGTTTAGCGATATGGTCTTACCCAATGGACTCTTCAAGTGTACTGTTCCGGACTTTTCCTGATACACTTGTATGCCCGGAACGCAGTGAAATTGTACGATTTTTCGCATTTGCATTGCGCAATGATCATGTCCTTTGATGCTTTTCTCCGAGAAAATCAATGTTCGCATATGTGGCTCACCATAGGCATGATGCACGCCTTTCCATGTTTTGTCATTAAACATTCCATCTGCATTTGCTTGATCAGGTTTCATCCAAAAGAGTAAATCACCTGGACCTTCAATCCAAGTGTTTTGCTCTCTTCCCGGAATGATCATTGTGGAATGCATCGTGACAGATCTTCCGATATTACGCATGAGTGGTGAAGGGGTATACCAAAAAGTACCGGGATCTCCGAAAAATTCTTCACCTTCAATCGATAGCAGAAAAGACAGTTGATCATTATGTGCATGACCACCCTTGCCCTTTTGTCCGATTGAACCTGCTCTCATGATTGCGCCATATTTTTCATACTTGATGCTCCATAGTCCAAATGCCGGAAATGAATGTAAATGCGGATATGCATCTCCAAATGGCAATGGCATATTCGGTGCTCCAGACATTTTATATTCAGGTTCAATGATGGAAGAAATCAATTGATATTCAATGGAGCCAATCTGTTCAAGCATTTCAGGAATTGTAATCTGAAGTGCTCCGGCAATAATCCCTAGTGTAGGCCTGCAATCCAAAGTATCCGAAATCCATTCAAAAGCTTCATCGGTTTTATTGCGAGGGAATATACTTTTCACATCAGGCAATTCAAATTCAGGATTCAGATTTTGATACTGAAACTGTGCTTCGCGAGCATCAACCCAATTACCTGAAGGTGTCATGCGAAAAGTGAAGCCACTATCATTGTCTCCAATATTTGGAAGATGAATTCCATCCATTGCAAGCAGACTAAGTGCATCATATGATTTTCTGATGATTGATTTCAATTCAGAAAGGGCTTTTGTATACTCAGAGGGAGTTGCAGGCTGAATGGTAGCAGAAAGCGAGCGAAAATGCACGGGACTGGTACAAATCTTTTCTCTTTCTTCATCGCTGAATGAGGAACAAATCCCAAGAATGATGGAAAGCAATTCAGATGACAAACCATGATATGGCATTGATGCTTCAAAATTCAGTCCATCCTGTAAGAATTGTTGCTTTGCTTCAGCCACGGTTTCAGCCAATGCGAA
>DBCJ01000020.1:0-989 GCA_002293005.1 Ignavibacteria bacterium UBA961
CAAATCACCTGTGACTTTATCATAATACTTCATCTTCCAACGAGTTTGATTCTGGGAAGCAACAACTCTGAAAAAGTCACCTTTATTATCGCGCTTATATTCAACAGTCACATAGCGTTTACCCCATGCTTGAACGGGTGGCAACATTTCACAGATATGATCTCGACCATTGACATTCGTTGCTGGAATCATTACCCGTTCTACATATGATACAAGTCCGATTGGCTTATTAGAAGTTATCTTTGTGCCGGTCATGTCAAACACACCACGAGTTGATGCCTCTCCTTTTACATTAAAAATTTGACCTTTCATCAAAGTGGCTTTGATAGTTTTGCCTAAGCGATTTCCTTTTACAGTCTTCGCACCGGCATTTGCACCTCCTCTACCTCTCAACATTATAGAGATTTCTGTGTCATCTTCAGAAGCAACAACAGTAAACCCTGTTGCCCATCTGCGGGCTTCATTGAAATCATAATAACTACAATGGATATACTCTGTCCCCCAAACACTTGTTGGCAAAGCAAGGTAACCTTCAGATGTAACCGGTTTTGCATTGAGAACATACACTGAAATTGGTGCATCTGCAAAAACGTGAATCCCAAGATCGTCGGGAATCTCGCTAGATATTATTTCCCATCCGGATGAAACTGATCCATCTCTGGTGCTGAATGTAACAACATCAAGTGCTTTCAATGTCTTTTTACGACTGAATCCTTGCCCAGGTACTTCCAATGTAACAATGGTATTTGTACTTCCTGTCACATATATTTCAATTGCATTCAGCGGAGCTGATGAGTTATCATTCATTGGGATTGCAAACCAGAAGTCTTTCCCTTGAGCGGAATTATTCAACACTGCTTCCGGAGCCGGAAACTTTTTGGCAACTTCAGGGAAGTTTTGTCTGTGAGATTGCGCGCTTGCACCAAACACATGTAATGCAAAACCAATCAGCAAGACGAGAATTCGTACACCACTATTCATTCTCATCG
>DBCJ01000020.1:1087-4563 GCA_002293005.1 Ignavibacteria bacterium UBA961
CAGTCCAATATGACTGTGGAAATGTGGATATCTCTTTATGTGGCTCACTAACTCTTTGAAAGACATAGTATATTGTCAATCAATCGAGTCTTCCCTAGAAACCCCGCCATCAATAATACTAAGTCTTTGTTTTTATTGAAGATGTCCGGAGTTTCAAGTGTCTCGGCCTCAGCAACTGATGCATATTGTATCGTAAAATCCGGACAAGTTGCAAGAATATCAATCATTACTTGTTCAATTTCCGCTCTGACTCTTGTGCCGGTTTGTATTTTGGAATGACCCGCCATGAGCGCACTATGTAACACAAGTGCTTGTTTTTTTTCTTCATCGCTGAGATACACATTCCGCGAACTCATCGCAAGTCCACTTGATTCGCGGAGAGTTGGAACAATAGCGATATTGATTCCCATATTAAGATCTTTCACCATTTGCTTGATGATGAGCGTTTGCTGATAATCTTTTTGTCCGAAAAAGGCGGTATGTGGTTTTGTGGCACCAAACAGCTTTGCCACAACGGTTGCCACTCCCTCAAAATGCCCCGGCCGGAATGCACCTTCAAATCTTTTGCTTATGTTCGAAACGGAAATCGTGGTTTGATAATCAGGTGGATACATTTCATCAACCGAAGGATAATATAAGATGCTTCCACCGGATGCTTCGATGATTGCCATATCTCTTTCGGAGTCACGGGGATAGCGCTCAAAATCTTCATTCGGACCAAATTGCATTGGGTTCACAAAAATCGTTGTGATCACTTCATCATGATTCTTAACCGCTTCTTTGATGAGTGAGGCATGTCCATCATGCAAATATCCCATGGTTGGGACACATGCAATTGTCTTCCCTTTCATGCGAAGCGAATCCGACAAAGCCTGCATTTCCTGCACTGTATGAATAATTGTTAGGGGCATATCATGAAAGGAATATTTGGAATTATACTCTGCTGTTTATTCTTCTTGCTTGGGGAAATTGCAGCCCAAAAGACACGCAAATATACCACCAAAAGAGACATACAGCATACGGCATTTGACAGCATAGTAAATCATTCATTCAAGAATAAGATATTGATTGCTTCCTCATGTGATACTGCGCTACTTATTGGAGAAATGTCCACATTCAAGAAGTCAATAGAACTGAATGACAAAGATCCGATGCAATTGATTTGCGATTTGGGGAATTTCTATCATGCGTGGTTGATATTGACATTATGTAGGAATCAATCACTCATTCGCACCGGAAATGATGATGAGTTTTATGTTCGCGATACTATATTTATCGACAAAGTGCCATATACCCTGAAGTCACTTCGCGAGTCGATTATCAGACTCGGCTTGAAATCCAAATTACAACTTACTTTTTCACTGTGGAATGGTACAAAATCGGGTGCGAATCCTCCCAAAAAAACTTGGTCCAAACAATCGCTAAAAGCGATGATATTGTCAGCAGGCAAAGCATTCTTCAAGAATACCAATGATGAATTCACGGCGGATCTTGCAGTGAATACACTCTGTATTTCTGAACAAATCATACAAGAACTGGATATGAGTTTTTCGGCAAATGGCATTGACATCAATGTATCATTACCCCTTATTTCCCAATATCTCCCTGATCATATATCTGCATACTGTGCATTGAATAAAGCAAAGATAAAAATGAGAGTCATTCCCGTCTCCGATATTCTCGCGCGTAGTCCATGAGAGTTCATTCAATGAGATGGATGCTTTTCTCCAATCCGGCAGCAATGGCTTCTTGTTTGAGATATACATATTGCATTGCAGTTGATTTCCACTTGAGTCGCATTCTCTGCATGATTTGGTCTTCATCAAAACCCGCTATAGCAAGCAGGCAACCTCCAGTATGACGCAAAGTATATGCAGAGAGCAATACTCTCCTTGCTTGTGAATTTGTGACTTTTGATATTTTCTGATGTATTGCATTACGAATGCCACGCATGCTCATGGCTTGTCCTTTTGTTCTATTGCTATTGCTCTCAAACAATGGAGTTTCAAGATTTGGGATCGACTCACCAAAACGCGTCTGCATATACGATTGCATGGTTTGAAACACGCATTGTGGAATATAGAGTGAATCACCATTTTTCAATATAAATTCTCCATTCTCCAAGATATCTTTCACCTGAGCTTCATGTATTTCTTTCTCGGTCAAAAAGCAAGAAAGAAGCAGATACATAATCGTGATATCACGGAGTTCAGTGACTGTTGGTGTTTTTCCAAGATAGAGTAAAATGTCTAATTCATCTTGCGTGAAATATATTGGAAGTTTCTTGGAATTACTTATGCCTTTAATCCGCTTTGCGGGATTTCTTGGTAATTCTTTACATTCTACCAGATACTGACAAAATCTACGAAGTGCGGTGAGATAGGTTGAAACTGTTGCAGGACTCAATTGTTTTTTTTGACCCAGATAAGAAGCATATCGTTCGATATCAGTGAGTCTGAACTTGAAATTTCGATCAATCAGAATAAAAGAAAGGAAACTTTGAAGTGCCTTTGAATAGGTCTTCACAGTTTCCTTTGCATAATGTTTCATCTGATATGTAATGAACACCTTGATATGTTCATCCATTGCGGCATTTGGAATTGTCACCGGTTGGAACAGATCCTCATTCGGCCGCGACATATTTATTTCCCGATTATGATGACTTCAGTTCTTCGATTGAGTCTTCTGCCAAATTCTGTTGCATTGCTTGCTATTGGCTTGGAATCTCCTAAGCCTGCAGATTCAAGTCTACTTTGATCGACACCCTTTTTGATGAGATATTGTCGCACTGCTTCGGCTCTTAACACAGATAATTTTCTATTCAAAACTTTACTACCTCTGGAATCGGTATGTCCTTCAATACGAACGGAAACTTTGGGTCGATTCATGAGGAATTCTTTCAATAATTCCAATTCATAGACAGAATCCGGAAGCGTTGAACTATTCGTTTGAAAGAGCAAGTTCTCAATGATCAATTTTCTTCCCAATTCGACAATTGGAATGATCTTTTTGACAATTTCTCTTTTTTGTTCATCGATGATTCCGACACTGAGTGAATCTGGGATTGCTGTTTTGTCAGAACGATATGTAATGGCGAAAAGATTGGTCAATTGCGTTGAATAATCATCAAGAATAGTTGCAAATGGTCTAGAAATGTCAAACATCGAGCCACGCGTACCTTCTGTAATGGTGCGATAATCCTGCAATACAGGAGGAACAATCGAGAACAATCGAATTGAATTATCTTTCATCGTTTGAATGATTGACTCAGTTGTTTGCATTGTTCGCCCCTGTCCTCTCTCCCCTTTTTGATGATATGGTGCATCAGTAATAATGATCGCAATTTTATTTGCGGCTTGTCTGAATTTCATTTTGGACATGTCAGATAATGCCTCAAGCGCATTTTCTTTGTCATCACCACCACCGGTTGCATAGACTCCCGTCAGCCATTTATTGAAATCCTTCACATTATCCGT
>DBCJ01000034.1:0-2682 GCA_002293005.1 Ignavibacteria bacterium UBA961
GGTTTATTGAATGATCTTCCCGCGAAGCTCATCGCATGAATCATCAAACCATTCCAATCGGTGAGGATTTTATCATCGAGCAAAGGTGGAATCCGCTGCACTCGATAGTTCAGACATTTGTTTCGTATTGATGCAAACAGTTCGGGATTGGATTGTGCATGAGTGTCATCAAGAAACAAACTCATGATATTTTTGCCTGTGCGATGTCCACCCGATTCGTCAAGATAATTTCCTTCTCTGGAAATATGAAAGCATGACTTCGCAAGTGAAAATTCTTCTGCATTCAGAATGTCTGACAATTCTGATTCAGTGAAGAGATAATATGTGCCTTCTTCACCTTCGCTATCGGCATCTTCAGCACAATACCAAGCGCCTTCTGGGGAGAGCAGTCGAGATTGCACATATTCCACGACTTCTTCGGCATACCTCTCAAAAGCTGAATCTCCCGAATACAAAAATGCCTCGGTCATGGCTGTCAGAATCATCGCTTGATCATAGAGCATCTTTTCGAAGTGTGGGACAAGCCACTCGCGATCCGTACTATAGCGATGATAGCCATGTCCGATTTGATCATGCAATCCACCATTTGCCATACTTTTCAAAGTATGCATGGCCATATCTGCAAGTTCCGGTGTACTTGTCAATTTTGCACGACGCAAAAGGTAGATCAAATGATGAGGACTCGGGAATTTGGGTCTGCTGCCGAATCCTCCATATTCTTTGTCATATCGATCTTTGAATGATGCATCCGCTTTTTCAAATACTTCATTCGATAGCAATTCAGTTTGAGATTTGGCATTATGTGATTTCAATTGCGCAACGATTTCCTGACCCGAAGAAATGATTGCATCGCGCTCATTATTCCAGCCCTCATTGATTCTGGTGAGTATGTCTTTGAAGCCAATGCGTTGGGGAACAGAATTCTTGGGAAAATATGTGCCCGCAAAAAAGGGAAGTTTATCGGGCGTCATGAAAATCGATAGAGGCCAGCCGCCATGACCCGTCATTGCCTGACACATTTCCATCAATGCTGCATCGATGTCTGGTCTTTCCTCGCGATCTACTTTCACGGCAATGAAATGCGCATTCAGTAAATCTGCAATCTCTTGATCTTCAAAGGATTCATGTTCCATGACATGACACCAATGACATGTCGCATAGCCGATGCTGACAAATAATGGCTTATTCTGATCGATTGCAAGTGCAAGCGTCTCATCATTCCATGCTCGCCAATGCACGGGATTATAGGCATGTTGCAATAAATAAGGCGAAAGCTCATGAATGAGAGCATTCGCCTTTTGATTCTTTGAATTCATTGATTGATTATCCGCCATAACGCATTTTGATATTGGGGATCAAATACTCTTTGAATGTTTTTTCGGCATCATAGTCAGGTGACCAATTCCAATCATTGCGAGCTTTGGAATCATCAACCACACCGGGCCATGAATCAATAATTTCTTGTCTTTTCTCTTGTGGCTTGAAATCAATCGTGGCATTCGGAAATTCCGTTTGAACCATGTCTTTGATTTCTTGTGCTGTTGGTGAGAATGAAGTGACATTATACACTCTCGTACTCAAATTCTCGAGAGGCGCAGAAGCTAGATGCAATAAGGATTTTACGGCATCAGGCATGGCCATGAAGGGGATTTGTGCATCGGGTCTTACAAAACAATCATAATGTTTGCCTTGTGCCGCATTATGTATCATCTCAGGCGCATAATCACTTGTTCCACCTGTTGGAACGGTGAATGCGGAAATCAAACCGGGGAATCGAAGTGCGCGGAAATCCACAAATCCGGATTCTTTTTCGGGTGATAATCTGCGATAGCAATCGGAATAATATCTGCCGAGATGTTCATTGTATAATTTATTGATGCCATACATCGTGATCGGCGAAGCAAAATCATCTTCTTTTGCCGGACCAGACATGCGTTTGGTTTCAAGATCTGAAACACCAAATGCTGCAATGGTGCTCGGGAAAAGAACTTTCACGGCTGTATTCGTTCTTTTTCCGATACGATATGCCAATTGCAATACATTCATCGTGCCATCCACATTCACATGATGTGCGCGTTCAGGATTTTTCTCGCCACTGGTGGAAAGAATCGCCGCAAGATGAAAAATATCATTCACATCATGTTTTTCAATATCGCGAATCACTTCATCATCGCAGATATCACCGATGATGACTTCTTCGCATAAGGCTGTATGCTCATCGCTGAGTGGCGATAAATCCACCGCAATAATGCTGGCTTGTTCTTTTGAAAGTGTTTCGAGCAATAAATGGCCGATCTCTCCATTGGCTCCGGTGATGACGACTGTTCTTTTGGACATAGTGGCAAAGTTGCAAAGTTGAAAATTCTTGTGTTTTGAATGGGCAAAACTACAAAATCATGAGAGATTTTGGGGATATTCAGCGCTTAAGCTGTTGAATTGGTATTTTTGCAATAATTCAAAAGGAGAATTCATGCGATTATATCTCACCCCGGAAGGTCAGAAGAATGCGGATGCCCATGCCATCAAACATATCGGCGTATCCGGTGCTTTGCTCATGGAAAATGCGGCAAGTGGTTCGGCACATTGCATAGCCATGTGGCTTGATGCTTCGACAATCCGCTCAGAAAGACCCTCAATCCTCATTCTATGTGGTTCGGGAAATAATGGAGGAGATGGATTTGC
>DBCJ01000034.1:2782-3305 GCA_002293005.1 Ignavibacteria bacterium UBA961
CTCGGCGAATCTACAATCTGCGAAATCTCTCAATATTCCAATAGAACATCTCCAAAAGGATGATATCCCGGGTTTGTCTTTTGAATCCGATTGCATCATTGATGCGATTCTCGGAACGGGAGCAAATGCTGAATTATATGGCATGCCTCATGCAATCCTGAAAAGAATGCATGAATTGAATGTGTATGAGAAGTCGCTTTGTATTGCAATCGATATTCCCTCTGGCATCGATGCTGAAAGCGGGGAAGCGCATCAATATGTATTCAACGCGCATGGTACTTGCACGATGTTCAGTGAAAAAGTAGGCATGCAATTATATCCAGCCAAATCACATTGCGGTGATATTGAAATCATCATGCTGGGCATTCCCGAAAGCATTGCTAATGAACACTCTACGGTATTTTCTTTGGAAGATGAAGATATTCGAAATGTGATTGGAACAAGAAATGCACAATCTCATAAATACAATTATGGCAGAGTATTGATCATTTCGGGTTCGAGGGATATGTCCGGCGCACCTGCC
>DBCJ01000074.1 GCA_002293005.1 Ignavibacteria bacterium UBA961
ATTGAAATGATCATATATTTCCGTGGCATATTGTCCATAATCCAATACGGAATTCAAGTCCTGATGCACGAAAGGTATATGAAATCCTTCGAGATAATTGTCGCAATACAAGGCCCAATGTGCATTCACGAGATACTCTTTTCCCAATGTCGGCTGATGCACAAATTCATCAAGAGGCAAGAAACCGATGCGATCATTCATGATGGAGAGTATCTTCTTCAGATCAAAAGCAGGAGAAATGCCGGTAAACAAAAACGGACCCCATTCCACTAAGTCAAAAGTATGCAAACCATCACAGGGTCGGGGGAAGTTTTCAGTCAAGGAAAATTCAGGCATTGATGCAAATGTGCCATCTTGATTGAACCTTCTGCCATGATACATGCATGTGAGAAATTTGCAAGATCCGGGATGATGCACGACGATATTTCCACGATGCGTACAAACATTTGACAGACATCGCAGCGTATAATCACCCGAGCGCACCAATACCATCGGCTCATTCATATAGCCATCCAAGAGATTGAATGGGTAAGCTGAATTCGATAATGAAATACAACTCTTATCACCAATCCATTGCCATGATGATGCAAAAATTCGATCCTTCATATGTTCAAATACTTCGGCATCATGGTAAAATGATCCGGGCAGGGTCTCAGCTTTTCTGATATCGGGGTCTATGTGATAGGTCTTCATTTTTCTCTCACGAATATATATCCGCCTTTAATTGCGCCCCATACTTGGACGCCATTCTTATCGAAGCCTTGATCCCATGATTCGAGGACATTCTCTTTCAATGAGATCTTGGTTGTGGCATAGGATGCTCCGCGTAGATCGGATGGACATTTATCGGCATCGGTTCCGCCCGTATATATGCCATTCCTATTGTTCATCAATACCGTACACCCTTCTTTGAGTTCAATCATATCCGGAGTGAGCGCTATTTTTTTTGAAGCATCATTCTGCAATCCTATGAAACGCTCTTGATTCTTAAGTGTATAAATGTCGCTCGTGAAGATGTCTGTTCCGGGATGATTCAGTTTATAGACTCTTTGGCGATAGGGTTTCTCTCTTTTGGCATCCATGGCCTGTTCAACATAGAGCCATATTGCGGATTTGTCTTCGTCCCAAATTCTACTCATCGACAAATGAATATTCAGATATGTGGTGTCTTGAAGTGATTGTTCTTTACTTGAGAATTCTCCAATGAGCAAGCGGGCAAATTCCTGCAATGCAGGGTCTTTGCTTGAATTGGTTTGAGTATTCGTACTTGCGCAGCCTATGAAGAAGATAGATAATAGTACGATGATCAGATGTAAATTCATGAATATCAATGTTTGATCAGTGAATAATTGCGGACTTCTTCGACTGTATAAGCTCGAACTTGATATGTACCGCATGGCAATTGTGCAATGGAGAATGTGCTTTCGGTACTTTCCATTAAAAGTTTTCCATGGATATCATAGATCTTGATTGACTGAATTGCATGATCACTTGAAATCGTTACCATATCATTGCTTGGATTTGGATAGAGCATGGACTCAGTATACTCAGACTCAGCAATACCGACTGTAGAATTCCAAACGGTTGTGAGCATTTGTACGGATATTTGGAATGCCTGAGCCGGTAATTGATTCGTGAGTATGCACACAATTATACCGGTTGCGGGATCATACATCATCGAAGAATTATATCCGCCCCAGATTTGTCCGCCATGAGTCCAGACGGGTTTGCCACTTACGATATATTCCGCGATGCCCATGCCATAGCGTTCTTTCTCAACGAATGTCGTCATTTCCTTGATTGATTGTGCATTGATCACTTTGCCATTCATGAGAGCATTATACCATTGGAGCATTTCACTTGATGTGGAATACATCGCACCTGCTGCACCCGCCGCACTATTGAGCGATATTCGTGGAGTTGCTGAATGATCGCGTCCTGCTTGCCATGGATGTGCGATTGTATACAGAACGCTATCATGAACATCCAAAAATGTGCTGTCGAGATTAAGTGGTGTCAAGATGCTGTCACGCAATAGTTTTCCATAGGATTGACCCGTCACTTTTTCCGCAATCAAACCCGCAAGAAGATAATTTGTATTGCAATATTCCCAGCCTTTGCCGGGTGCAAATGCCGGTGGACCCGTCCATGTGAGGAGTTCACTTGCTGTGTATACCCTTCGTGGATTACTTAATATCGAATCAGGATAGCCCGGAACGCTTGTCACATCATCCAATCCGGTTGTATGATTCAGGAGTTGTCGGATGGTGATATTCGAATCAATATTCTTGAATGATGGAAGGAATGCATGGAGTGAATCATCCAAACGAAGCTTATTATGCTCTGCAAGTTTCAAAAGTAATACAGCGGTGAACAATTTGGTATTGCTTGCAATTGCGAATTCCATGTCTGAAGTGATTGATACACCCGGATGAGAAATACCACTCACGCCTTGCCATGTACCCATATTTGGAATATACACTCCAGCAGAAATTCCCTTTATGTCTTTTGCTATGAGAATGCTGTCAATCGTTTT
>DBCJ01000022.1:0-3895 GCA_002293005.1 Ignavibacteria bacterium UBA961
TCGAATGCAATCATCACTTTCGCAGTTTGCTCAGCATGAGATCCACTGCCGATTCCAAGAAACTTGGATGGCTTTGGCATTTCAAGATCTTGAAAAAATGCATCGCTCATGGCGGCATCATAGTGTTGACCAGTATGCACGATATGATGTTCATATTCGGGAGCATATTTCTCGAATGCACGATGAATCGGAGCGACCTTCATGAAATTGGGTCTTGCGCCGACAACAGAAATTATGCGATAGGTTTTGCTCACGATCCGCTACCCAATAGCACGACATTCTTCTTCGAGCCGCGAATCTTTTTCGTTGCATTGCGAGTGTCAATCACCACTTTTGCATTCTTTACGATCATGGAATAATCAAAGCATGTGTGATCCGTGGTGATCACAACGATATCATATTTTTTCAGTGTTGCAGGAGTGAGATTCTTTTGTGATTTCATCATTGTTCCATGCACATCCACCGAAGGAATAAATGGATCATGATAATGCACATTTTTGAATCCATCCTGCATGAGCAGTTCCATCACTTTGAGTGCTGGTGAATGTCGCAAATCATCGACATCTTTTTTGAATGCCATTCCGAGCATGAGCACTTTTGCTTTTGCCAAAGTGATAGGTTGTTTTGCCACTTCGCGTTCAATCATGCTACGCACATAAAATGGCATGGATTCATTCACTTCAGCGGCGAGCGTGATGAAATTCGTTTCAAAATCATATTCGCGTGCCATCCATGAGAGATAATATGGATCGATCAAAATGCAATGTCCACCGATGCCGGGTCCGGGGAAAAACGGCATAAAACCAAATGGTTTTGTCGCTGCTGCTTCCACCACTTCCCAGATATTCACTCCGATGCGATCACATAATTGAGCGAGTTCATTTACGAGTGCGATATTTACACTACGGAAAATATTCTCGAGTAATTTCTCCATTTCGGCAACAGCCGGAGAAGAAACAGGAATCACTTTGCTTACGATGATTGCATGCGCTGCACATGCAAGACTTGTGCATGATTCAGTCACGCCACCAGCCACAATCGGCGTATTGCCTGTATGCCATGTTTGATTACCCGGATCAATTCTTTCTGGAGAAAATGCGAGGAAATAGTCAGTACCGAGTTTCAAACCGACTTTTTCCAAGATCGGTTGTACATATTTTGTTGTTGTACCGGGAAATGTTGTACTCTTCAAAATGATGAGTTGTCCTTTGCGCAAAGTTCTGGCAACGGATTCCGCGGAATGTATGATATAAGAAATATCGGGATCTTTATTCGGCGTGAATGGAGTTGGAACGCAGATATAAATTACATCACACTCGGACAAGCGTTCAAAATTCGTGGTGGCTTCGAGTGTTTTTCCTTTCACGACTGAAGCAACGAGTGATGAATCGATATCCATGATATAATTTCCGCCTTTTTGCAAAGTGCGGATTTTGTGTTCATCGATGTCAAAACCAATCGTGCGAACACCGAGATGTGCATATTCAACTGCGATGGGAAGGCCCACATAGCCAAGACCGATCACTCCGACTGTGATTGCATGATCTTGAATGGAAGACATCAATACATCTGCTGTATGCTTGGCAACTGATTGTTTCTTGATAGCCATGATTTATCTTTCTCTGTGATATTGCTGTGAATAATAGTCTCGATATTTTCCGCTCAATACATGCTCGCACCATTCTGGATGATCTTGATACCATTGTATCGTATCGCGGAGACCATGTTCAAAAGTAATGCGTGGCATCCATCCCAATTCCTTTTTAGCTTTGCTGGCATCAATCGCATATCGTTGATCATGTCCGGGTCGATCTTTCACAAATTGAATGAGCTCTTCGGATTTACCGAGTATGGACAAAATGGACTTCACGATTTGCAAATTGTTGCATTCATTTTCCGATCCAATATTATAGACTTCGCCGGAAATTCCATGTTCATAAGCACGATAAATCGCATCGCAATGATCATTCACATGAATCCAGTCGCGCACATTGAGTCCATCGCCATAGACAGGTAAGGACTTTGATTCCATAGCATTCAGAATCATTAGTGGAATAAGTTTTTCCGGAAATTGTCTCGGACCGTAATTATTTGAACATCGCGTAATGACAGCCGGAACATCATGTGTATGATGAAATGCTCTCACAAACATGTCAGCCGATGCTTTTGATGCAGAATAAGGCGAATTTGGTGCCAAAGGTGTTGATTCGGTAAATAAATCTTTCGAATCTAGTTCCAAAGTACCATATACCTCATCTGTGGAGACTTGCACGAACTTTTTAAGCTTTACATCACGAGCCACGGTTAACAAAGATACCGTTCCCTGAACATTTGTATCAATGAATGGACTTGCATCTTGAATTGATCTATCTACATGAGATTCGGCCGCGATATTGATGATGCCTTCCACAGCATATTGCTCGCATAGTCTATGCATCAATTCTGTATTTTGGATTTCAGCATGTACAAAAACATGTCGTGGATCATTCTCGATCGATTGCAAATTTTCGAGATTTCCCGCATAGGTTAGAGCATCCACATTGATGATGCGGAGATTGGAATGAGAAGCAAGCATTTGCATGACAAATGCACTTCCGATGAATCCTGCTCCTCCTGAGACGAGGATGGTTCTGAGTCCGGGATCTGACATTGAAGCCATTGTGGTTTGAATAATGGCTCAAAAATACGGAATGACTGCTCCGCGACCAATAGTATATGCCGTACTTTCAAGGATTTGAGCCATAAGCATCTCGAAATGATGGAACCAAAGTCGCTTTTTTTCATGTTTTGCGCTTATCTCACGATTATCCCATTCAATCTCCTCATAGAATATGAATATCATTGTCATCGGAAGTGGTTTTGGCGGACTCAGTGCCGCAATTCGTTTACAAGCTCAAGGACATCAAGTCACCATAGTCGATAAACTCGACAAACCGGGTGGAAGAGCTTATGTGTTCGAGCGCGATGGATACAAATTTGATGCGGGTCCGACGATTATCACCGCTCCATGGCTTATTCATGAATTATTTGAAATCGCCGGAAAGAAAACCGATGATTATGTGAAGATCGTTCCTATTGATCCATTCTATAATGTACGATTCGAAGATGGAACCATTTTCCGTTATAATGGGGACAAAGACTCGATTCTCAAGCAAATCGAAGCTTTGAATCCGGATGATGTGAAAGGATATCATCGTTTCATCAAAGATGCCGAGAAAATCTTCAAAGCGGGATTTGATTTGATTGATAAGCCTTTCACTACAATTGGTTCAATGCTTAAAGTTCTACCGGATCTCATCTCATTGCGTGCGGAGCGTTCTGTTGCGGGTATGGTGAATCAGCATATCAAAGATCACAGACTTCGTCAGGTATTCAGCTTTCATCCATTGCTTGTTGGTGGCAATCCATTTCAAACAACTTCCATTTATGCTTTGATTCATATTCTGGAGCAAAGATGGGGCGTGTGGTTTGCGATGGGCGGCATGGGTGCATTGGTTCAAGGACTCGTGAATGTCTTCAAAGATATTGGCGGGAAAATTCAACTTGGCACCGAAATCCAAGAAATCATGATAGATGATGCAACCAAGCGTGCCACGGGCGTCAAGACCACATCCGGTGAAATTATGAAAGCTGATATTGTGGTGAGTAATGCTGATGTGGGTAATATGTATATGAAGATGATACCCGCAAAATATCGCAAGAAAAACACGGATAATCGCATGAAGAATCTGCATTATTCGATGAGTTTATTTGTGATGTATTTCGGTACAGATAAAAAGTATGAAGATCTTGCACATCATGAGATTATAATGGGTCCGAGATATAAAGAGCTCGTCACAGACATCTTTAAAAAGAAGCATTTGGCGGATGATTTTTCACTGTATTTGCATCGTCC
>DBCJ01000022.1:4000-8457 GCA_002293005.1 Ignavibacteria bacterium UBA961
GTGAAGGGTCCTGAATATCGCGACCGCATCGTGAAGTATCTCGAAGAGCGCTATATGCCTGATTTATCCAAGCATATTGTCAGCGAACATTATGTCACTCCAACCTATTTCCGTGACACGCTCAATTCTCATCTTGGTAATGCATTTGGCGTAGAACCAATTCTCACGCAATCCGCATGGTTCCGTCCTCATAATCTCTCTGAAGATATTTCCAATCTCTATATCGTCGGCGCAGGCACTCATCCAGGCGCAGGTTTACCTGGCGTTATGAGCAGCGGAAAAATCGTCGCAGAAATGATTAGCAGCTACAGTGGGGCAAAGTAGATTCTGACATTTATTAATATACCAATCGATGACCATGCCGGCCTCGATAGTGCTAAGGGTTCATTCCCCTCGGGAGAGGGGTGGCACGCGGAGCGTGACGGGGTGGGAATACGTTAATGAAAAAGTAAGTTTGTTAAGGAAAGTAAGCGTTTCTAAGAAATCCCACCCCGCCCTCCGGGCACCCCTCTCCGAGGGGAATGAAGCGGTAGCTCCATAGGAGCGTCTTCATAATAGCCCCAGAGGGGCGAAATCATAATAAAAAAAAAAGCCCGCTCTTTACACAAGAGCGGGCTTTCTATTTGCATCAAAACCTTTTGTTTTGAACCGACTACTTGATTACGCTTACGGATGTTGTTACTGTGAACAAGTCATGCATAAGGCGTACATGATATGTACCGCTTGGCAAATCTGCAGCATTGAATGTTGTTGAATAGGTATCGATGTTCAGATATTCTTCACGAAGATCTGTTACTTTTCTACCCATTGCATCATATAATGCAACGCGAATCATACCTTCTACAGGAACCTTGAATGCAACTGTCACATCTCCGCTTGCGGGATTTGGGAAGACATTCATGAGCTCTGTACCGGCAACTGCATTTGGTGTTTCTTTCAAGAATTGATTGCTATTTGTACCTGCACGGAAAACACCTGTACGACGCAATGTTGAAGTATTTGCAGTATAATTATCATCATCTGCATCATCCATACCTGCTTTGATATCCAATGCGCGATCCAAACTGTTGCTCATTCCTGTTACAGAAGCCAATGAAGGCAATGTTGTTGAGCTATGACGGAATGCTAGGCCATTATCTACACCAACATTTGCTGTTTGTACATATACATCACCTTTGTGTTGTGCACCTACTGATACGCGACCAAAAAGACCTGCACCAACTGTATTGAAACGAATTGATCCACGAATGTCTTTGTTTTCACGACCTGTTGAAGTTACCATAACACCTGTTCCACCTGCTCCAGGTAGAAGTTCAGCAAAACCATTTCCATTTGAACGAGGACCATTTAATAGTACTCTATGATCAGGGAATGTAAGTGTTTCTTTGAAATATGTACCTTCAGCACCAATTGACCAGCCTCTGCTTTCGCGAACTTCAACTGTATTTCTTGTAATGTCACTTGTGGCATTTGCCAATGGTGATGCAATCAAACGAGAAATTACAATAGGATCTGTAGAATTTGGATATGCAATTGCATTTTCTGTTCTAAGCATCGCTGTTGAATAATCTGCAAGTGAAGTTTCACCTGTCAAGATTGCTGCATGTGTAAATGTGTTATTACCACTATTACCATTACCTGCTGTTGCTAAACCATTGATTGTTGAACCTGTGCCAAAACCAAAGATATTACGAATATTAGAAGCTCTATTAGGTCTTCCATCAGCAACTTCAATAGTTGATCCGCCAACTGATTGATCTGAAGTACGGATAGCATTTGCTCTTACATTCACTGTGTAATTATCTGCAAATACATTATTCACAGCACCAACACCATCAGTACCAATTGCCAAGAACATTGCATTTGACTCGCCTGCTACAATCGTTCCGATATTATTATTATTGATAGTGACTAAAGCTGGTGATATTGCTGTACCAGAATATTGACTTGTTGCAATCTGTACAGATGCATTGTTACTTTCAACACCATTTCTGATATCATTTTGTTCAATAGTTGTTTGGTCAATTGTTCCACTTGTTCCACCAACATAGATTGATGTAACACCTGGAGCTGTTGAACTCAATGAACCAAAGACATTACCCAAAATCGAAGTTTGACCAAAGTTTCCGGCTCCTGTAGAGCTGAATACTTTAATACCATAACCTCTTTCTCTTGTGGAAGTCATATTGATTCCGGAAAGAGCAGAGAAATTTGAAATTGAATTTGTGTGAATTAGATTGGTAAATGCACCAGTCTGAGGTCTGTCTATAGTGATACCATCATGTCCTTTAGTTCCAACACTATTACCACCTTGAATAGAATTACCAATAACAGTGAATAGTAATGGCTCAGAAAGGTAAATACCTGTACCCCAATAATCAGTGCGAGTTGCATCTGCAGCAGGGGCAGCCATACCATAAATACTGTTTGTAGAAACATTCAGATTAATAGTAAGTCCATTCGCATAAATACCTACTGATTTTGAACCAGCAATTGGAGCAACAGAAATGTCATTTGCAATAATCTCTGCAACACCATTTGCACCACTACCTGTAATTTGAATACCGGTAAATGTGGCAGGTGCACTAGGTGCTACTGCCGGTCCAGCGGGCCAACGAGGATTGCTTGCTAGCTTAATTCTATTTGAATCTATAGAATTGATATGACCAGCTGTTGCATTGGAAATTGTAATACCAGTGAATGCTGTTGGATTAGCTACTGTTGAAGTAATAAAGTTGTTTTCAATATTATTACTTCCATTATTCGCAAAACTCAATGCTGTATAGGTATTAGTCGTACCAACATGCTCTATATAATCTTTTACTTCGAAGCCAGTTGGATATGCTGAAGTGACACTGATTGAACCGGTTCCTGCACCATTAGTTAAGATTCTTGGACGATTGATACCACGAATGATAGATGGTTGAGGAGCAGCATTAAATACGATTGGATATGCTGATTCAACAGGACTATCACCATCATAACCAAATGTCGCTGTTTCATAGACTGATTTTGCAATAACAAAGATTTGATCTGAAGTAAGGCGTGATCCTGTTGAGAAGTTCACATCATCACGAGCATCTGTAATTGTATTATATGTACCAAGGATGGTATTTGATGCACCATTGACACGAAGAACAGCTGCCATCATTGAAGAATATGTCCAGCCACAACCATTGGTATTTGAATTAATCCCTGAATTTGCAGCAGGATAAATAACCCATCTACCCAATCCAGAATTCAAATCTCCAATCATTGAACCAGCGGTATGTGTGAATGGAATATATCCTCTCAAATACAATGAATCTGTTGATGCAAGTGTTGGAGTATTTGCAATATCAACACCAGAAGGTCTGACCGGGCCCATTGCTGAACCCCACCAATTAAAGCGAAGGTCGAGGAAATTGGTCGAAGATACATTATCAGGTGTTGTTGCTTCGATATTGATACCTGTGCTTGAGTTATTACTCAAGTCATTATTATTAACAAAGAACTTATTTACAGTATTACCTGCCATAGTTCCTGAAACAAAGACACCATTCGCACCATTTGCAATGAAGTTTTGCTTGGTTCTGATATTATTAGTAAATCCAAAACCAGCATTGAATGTATAGTGAACACCAACACCCATCGTTCTGATATTATTTGCTTCAATATTTACAATACCATTTGAAGCAACAGATGATGTATATGCAATACCAATTGAACCATTCGTATTATTTGCAATTATTTGATTACAAATAACATTGATATTTGAAAGACCTGCATTGTTAGTAAACTCAACACCACGGAATGATACTGTTGTTGCAGCTTGTGTCAACAAAGTATTACCTGGCCAAGCTTGGCCATTAAAACCATTTGTTAAGTTAATTCTATTATTGATAATATTATGGGTTGATCCATTAGATCCACCTGAAATACTAATTGCTTTGTAACTACTACCAACCAAAACATTGGAGGCGAAGTAATTGTTTTGTACTGTATTTCCTTCTGCATTGGCAAATGACAATACTGTGTGATTTCCTGAAGCAGGTTGATAATGCTTGATATAATCAAGAACTCTAAAGCTAGTTGGGAAAGAACTTGTTACGCTAATCAAGCCGGTTGTATTACCTGGATTGATTGTTGGATAGTTCAAACCTTTGATTGTAGATGGTTGACCTGCTTGGCTAAATACAACTGGATATGAAGGCTCAGGTGAAGTCAAATTTGGATAACCAAATGAAGTTGCTCCATATCTTGAAGAATCAATTACATATAATTGATCAGATGTATTGCCTGTATTCTGACTTGCAGCTGTAATTGTAGCAAAATTACCAATCAATGAATTTCCTGCAGAATTTACTCTGAGAACACCGGACATCATATCATTGAATTGCCAACCGCATGTACCTGATCCATCAGTTGCAGATGTTGCTGCTGGATAGACCATCCAACGACCATGAGTTGCACCATTT
>DBCJ01000134.1:0-575 GCA_002293005.1 Ignavibacteria bacterium UBA961
CATGCCGGTCATTTGTTTTACAAGTTGCCGGCATTCCAATGTCAATAAAGTAGAAAGAACATTGGGCATTGTAAATGTAGTCAATGCAATGATTTCATCTATATGAACAGGTTCATTGCCCAATACTTGCAATATAGCATGTTCATTTGAATCACATTCACTCCATTTCATAGGTATTGTGACATGTTTGTTTACTTGCGGCAACATATCTAGCGGAGTTTGGGTCAACATTGCTTTTTGTTGCACGAGCAACTGATGATTTCCTTCGGACATTGGAGAGTAAATGCTTCCCGGAATGACATATAGATCTCTATTTTGATCGAAGGCAAATTGAGCTGTTATCATTGATCCACCTGATTTTCCGCTTTCAATAATCAAAACAGCAGAACTCAGACCACTTATGATACGATTTCTTCTAGGAAAGAAAGGAGGTTTGGCCTTTACATTCATTGAATATTCACTGATAATTGCTCCACCATTTTCAATAATTTCATCAGAAAGCCACTTTGCGGATTTAGGACTAATCATTTCATGACCTGATGCTATCACGGCATAGGTCAAACCATTTGCATTCA
>DBCJ01000134.1:649-21218 GCA_002293005.1 Ignavibacteria bacterium UBA961
GTGCAAATTCTTCAGCATATTGTTCCGCCACTCTTTGTCCATAGAGAGTTGGATTCCTTGTTCCTACGATTCCATAACCAATGAATTGATTCAATGAGCCTTTTACATAGAGAATTGGAGGAGGATAATCAATATGCTTGAGAGTTTCAGGATAGTGTTCGCAATTAAATGTGATGATTGTGATATTCTTTTCTTCATGCTTTTCCCTATAAGTTCTTCCTATTTGAATTATATGTTCTGAGCTTGATTGTTCATTTCCCAAAAACAGTGACTGTGATAAACCATATCTACAATAGGTTTCAAGTGAGGAGTATTTTCCGACAATTGACCGAAGAAGTGGTCCGTGGATTGAACTCAATAAAGACAAACCAATGATTTCATCAACTCCCCATCGCGTATTATTCTTCATATTTCCCCTTAATTCAAAGACTGAATGACCTCCTTACTCGAAGCAAAACCATTTGCAAGTGCATTCTCTACGCTTGATGCGGCATCATTGTCAGATGCTCCGAAAAAGATATTACCATGTCTGGCAGAAGCTAATTGAGCCGGACCATTATGAGAGCCGGGAAATGGTATTGCAAGGGCATGTCCCCATCCAAACACTTCAATTTGAGAAATTGAATCAAGCGACTTACCTAGATACTTCATTGTTTTTGAGATAATGTCTACACCATGTTTGGCCATGGCTTGATCATCCATCAATACACTTCTTTGCTGTTGTGGCATTGCACCAAAAATAGAGTATACGTGATGATCATACTTTTTCTTTGTTCCTTGCATTGCATTGGAACAGATAATATCAGTGCAAAATGGAGTTGCTTCCGGAGTCCATACATCCATGATATGATTCGGAAAAAGTTCTTCTTCACAAGTAAAATGCATGGTGGCATATGGAGGATATTGCATTGACATCATTGCTGTTCTTTGAGCATCAGGTAAATCTTGTATCATGAATGCAGAAAGATGTTTTTGACCGGTCATTATGACTTTTTTTGCTTTCACGGTTCTGATTTCATTGGCATCATTCACACAGGATACTTCAACACCATCTTTTGTATTTTCAATTGCAAATGCCAAATGATTTGTCATCACCTTTTCCTGTGGGATCAGAGAAGCAATCGCTTTGTAAAGTGCATTCATGCCACCCGGAAAAGTAAAGCGGTCTTTTCCGAACTCACTTCCAATCTCAGAGGAATAAAAATTTAATAAGCAAAAGGCATTGGATTCTGTTAATGTACCACCCATTGAAGATCTTGAATATAAATCAAGCAATGTTTCAAGATATGGGGAGGAATATTGAGACAAATATTCCTTGGCTGATTGTGCATCCAATTCTGATTCATACTGAGACAATACTCTCGGCAAGGGATAAGATGGTACCATTTGATCATTCAAAAGCACATCCCTGAATCGCTTCATTCCATCTTTTTCAATTTGAGAAACATCTAAAGATTGAAGAGATGCATCGGACCAAAAGTTACCAATCAATTCCCCTTTATGCAATACTGCATCTTCAGGTGCGGGCAATGGTTGCAAGCCTGTTCTTGCACACATCTCTTTAATATCATCAGAGTAATCAACAAAATATACGGACCCATACGGATATTTTATATCATGCATGTTTCCATGAATTCCTGCACCTCCTACTTGGCTTTCATTCTCAAGCAATAACACATCATAACCTGCATCATGTAATGTCAATGCTGCTGCCAAACCGGAAGCCCCTGCTCCGATGATGATGACATCACATTTCAATGGTACATTATTATTCTTTGCCCCAACTATACTTTTATCACGCACATATTGATGTGCAATGGAGAATCGTTGTCTTTTGAGTATGGTCTGAGGATTAGGACCGGCAATCCTTTGTATTTCAGATGTATCTTCTCCACAACCATGCAGAGCTAGAAATGCAGCACCGGTTCCACCGATCAGCACTTTGAGAAAATCTCTTCTATCTGAGTAATTGCTCATCTTTCATTAAAATAATGAGGGCATTCACATGAATGCCCTGCAAGATAGGAAAAAAGTCTTCAGATTCTATTACTGAATCATACCTTGGTAACAACTATATAAATTGGCCCGATATAGCGTTTTCCTTTCGCTGTTTTATACTTTGGAGGAGGATTGATGCTATCAGTTTGACCAGAAGCTTTGAGTACAATTTTTTGTTCGCGAACGCCATTGTCAACCAAATACTTCTTAATTGCCTGAGCTCTCTCCATAGTGAATGTCTCATTCACGGCAGCATCGCCTTCGGAATCAGGGTATGTCTGAATTTCAACAGTTACACCCGGATTTAGGATCATCATTTTTTTTACATCTGCCAGATAATCTTCCGCACCGACTCTAAGTTTGGATTTCTTCAACTCAAATGGAGGTACTTCCAATAGTATTTTTGTCCCTTTTGCTAATGGCTTCACTGTAAAATCACGAGATACATCAGCATATTTCTTGGACACAGGAAGTGTAACTTCATATTCATCTTTGAAATAATCGGGAGATTCAAGTTGTACTTTATAGGTTTCACCCTGCTTTAAGCCTGTTACAAGATAAAATCCTGTTGCAGAGTTGCTTTTAGAAGAACCCATTTTTTTATTGTTCTTATCGTAGAATGATACGATAACGCTGGCAGGATTTCGAGTCGTCTGATCTATTACTGCTCCGGTGACACTCATGATTTGCTGAGCATAAGTAGAATTAAAGCCAAAAATCAAGAACAAACATGAAAGGAAGAATTGAGATAGATTTTTCATTTTTTACCTCCTTTGCCTTTGGGTTTTTCTTTGCCTTTGATGGCTTCTTTTTTCTCGACCAACATTTTGACTGAACCATCGGCGCATCCAACCATGATATGATCGGCACTACTGGTTAGATCAACTCCCCAAATATCAGAGCCTACATCCATCGACATCAAATTTTCACCTGTATCACTATTCCAAAGTTTAACGAATTTGTCAAGGCTTGCAGTAACAATCGTACGATTGTCTTCTGCCCAAGAAACAGACTGAACTATTTCATTATGAGCATTGATTGTACGGAGCAAATTACCTGACGGCATTTCCCATATTTTCACAACGCCTTTTTCATCAGCAGAAGCAAGTCTTTTGGAATCGAAACTGTAAAGAACTGTCAGCACTTGAGTATCATGACCAGTGAGAGTCAATAATGCCTCTTTAGAATTAATGTCCGTGCTCCATATTTTGATTGTTTTATCATCACTGCAAGAAGCAAGAAATTGTCCATCATAACTATACGCAACATCGTTTGTTTTATCTGTATGACCGCGTAAAGTCTTGACTTCGGTGCGCAATTTGGTGTCCCACAATTTCACAGTACGATCAAAACTGGTACTGGCGATATAATCATTTTTGGGGCTGAAATATACTCCAATAACTTCTGCTGTATGACCTGTGAGTACATATTGTTGTGCGCCTGTTGCAACATCCCATACTCTTACGGTACGATCAGTGCTTGCACTTGCAATTTGCTTATCATCACCGGAAAATGAAATATTATTTACATGACCGAGGTGACCTTTGATGGTGATCAAGTCCTTCCCTTCAGGTATTGACCAGATTTTGACACTTTCATCCAAACTAGAAGTTGCGAATCGTGTATTGTCTCCATTGACAAATACACCGAGAACTTCATCATCATGCTTGCCTACTGTTTTCAAGTCATATGTGCGTTGTTGCGCAAATGCCGATATCGACATAACCATATAACTTGCAATAGGGATCGCGACATACTTGAGCATATTGCGCATCTTGTGTGATTCCCAAATTACTTTAAAAAAAACGAGCTAAATAATGTTCTAACACCTAGGTTTTGAGTTTTTTGATAATTTCTTCCAATTCAGATTTTATCTGAGACAAATCAGAAGTATCAAGAGATTCATCCTTGCTAATTATTTGTATATCTACGGTGCCATCAGGGTATTGTTCAAGAAAAGCATTCCTTGCTTCCTGTATGGTTTTCCTTTCCGTTCTTATCAATCGCTTCAATTCCTTGACAATTGTCAAATCAAATGAAGTGTACATCCTATTTCCTGCATCATTTTTCTGAGGGTTAAGAAAAGCAAATTCTCTTTCCCAATAGCGAAGAACATGTTGTTCTTCATCAACAATCAAGCTAACTTCTTTAATTGTATGTACTTCTGAGTCCGCCATAATGTCTTGCATCCGTGGTTCTCAATACGGACAAGGCGTCCGCCAAAGAGTAAGACACAAAAGTATTGAATTCCTTACAGTTTAAGAATCAAATTCACAGAATCAAGTGTTTTTTCAGGATTATACCATGCTCGAACTCTATGATGAGAGTTACGAATCCTCTCATATCTGTAAAAGGCAATGTAACTTCCAATCCCATATCATCATTTTTGTTCCAGTCAATGATTTGGACTCTTCCCTTTATATCAATACATCGAATCTGTTTAATCTGATGATGAACATTCATTGGCAAGAACCAAGTGTTTTGCCCGACTTTAAAAGGTATTTGTCCATCATCCTCAATTGATGTCATGCTAGAAACATGTTGCAATGAATGCTTTGAAGCATAGAATACATCCCCACCATTGGTATTGTCATTGTTTGCACAATTGCTCATGACATAAAAAGTGACTTTCCCCTTATATCCATTTGCAGGAGGCAACCAAGCGAAATCCCAATAAATTTCACCTGGTATTTGAGCCAAGTTTCCTTTATATGTATGAGTTACATAAGATCTTCCAACAGCACTTACCAAGGAAAAATCTGCTCCTTGAGTTTGAACTCTTTCTTTATTTAACAATACCCATGAACCTGCATTTTTATTGAGTGAATCAAGACATACGATTTGAAATCCAAATTTAACTTTATCTTCTTTTCGCACTCTTAATCTAATTCCTTCCATTGCATTTCCATACAATCCATCATCATCGGAAAAGATCAATGTATTTGTTGTATCATCATTGATTATCTCACTCATTTCATGACAGCCGGACTGAGCACATGTACGTTCACCAGGTGCACCTGTACTACTTTCATGAGAACCTGAAGATTTCAAGGTGTATTCACCATTTTTTTCATCAGAGACTGCTGAAGCAATACTTGCAAAAACAAAACACATGAAAATTGAAAGTAATATTGCTGATTTCATTGTATATCAAGGAATAAATGAATGAATAATATTACCGGTTTTCAATACATACAATCCAATTGGAAAATCAGTAAGATCAATATTTGATTGAGCATTACTTCCGGGATATTCTCTGTAAATATCACCTAGTATTGTATAGACTTTTATCGGTTTTGGATTGGATTCTTGATATACGTTCAAGTATTTCCCCTTTTGCTCAATCGTGATTTCTTTGTTATCCAGGACAGAATTTGCTTTTTTAAGAGAAATTGTGGTATCTCTCAGAAATACTTTATCGCCTTTATCCCTATTGTCATTATTCGCTGAAACTGTTGCAAGATAAAACCTAGCATAACTCGACTGAGTTTGTGGAATCATCCATTTAAAAGTCCAAGAATGTTTCCCTGTTTGCGATGCAAGAGTTCCTGCTTTTGTATATGTCACATATTCTCTATCTGTCAAATCCACATGATTGTGCATGATTTGAGTATGCAAAGAATCAGTGATCAAAAATTCTCCTATCGCCGTTCCATATTCATCTATCGCAGTCACTTGAAAACCGAATCTCTGAACTTCAGGATCTTGTACATGAACAGTGATCAGAGCCGTATCACCGGGAATAAAAGTCCCATTTCTCGTTTCTATACTGAGTAAATGTGACCCATGATTCTGAGGAATTGGACCATCATCATGACAACCAGATTCAGCACAAGAAATTTCACCGGGCGCACCTGTTGAAGAAGGGGGAGCGCCAAAGCTCAGAATTTCGGTTAAATCCGCTTGAACCATCACTCCACAGAGCACAAAGAGGCAGATGACGAGGAATAGTTGATTTTTTAACATGTTGTTTACTTCCTATTAACCACCAAATATAGTAATGATTGCCTAATGAGCAAGCAACTAGAGGAATTAGGATATATCAATGCTTAGCGCTAACTATTGTATGTTTGTATGTGATTTCAATCGGAGATATAACAATGACACATGATCAAACTTCAATCAAAGCACTGAAAGACCTACTCTATCGCATGGCAGATGATGCACTCATCATTGCTCATAGAAATTCGGAGTGG
This sequence comes from Ignavibacteria bacterium UBA961, assembly GCA_002293005.1. GTDB lineage: Bacteria > Bacteroidota > Ignavibacteria > Kapaibacteriales > UBA961 > UBA961. The sequence continues at coordinate 6,844 of DBCJ01000134.1, forward strand.
ACAGGTTTAGGACCTATTTTGGAAGAAGACATCGCATTTTCATCCATCGCTCAGGATAAGATAGGTCATGCATTGGCTCTTTACACTCTGCTTCAACAATTGGGTGAACCAGAGCCTGATATCAGTGCATTCACTAGAAATGAGAAAGATTATACTTGTTGTCACTTCGTGGAATATCCTATTGGTGGATATGATTTCAGTTTAATGAGACATTTTCTTTTTGATAGCGCAGAATTATTGCGTTATGAAATGCTTGAACACAGTTCTTATGAACCATTGGCAAAATTGTCAACCAAGGTTCGTGGTGAAATCAAATATCATGTTTTTCATGCCGATACTTGGATTGTGCAATTAGGTTCTCAAGGTAATGAGGAAAGTAAGTCAAGAATGCAAAGTGCCTTGAATGAATGTTATCCTTTGGCTCTTGGCATATTCGAACCTTCCGAATCTGAGCATATTTTGATTGAACAAAAGATTTTCAGTGGTGAGCAAGAACTTGAAAATGCATGGCAAGAAAGAATACAAGCAATCTGCGAAAAAGCAGGTTTGACTATTCCTTCACGTGAGACCATTACTCCAATATATGGTGGTCGCAAGGGCTTTCATTCAGATCATCTTCAACCATTGCTTGAAGAAATGACAGAAGTATTCCAAATTGATCCATCAGCTGAATGGTGATGCATGTTAATTGCAGGTAATTGGAAAATGAATTTATTGCCTCATGAGGGCATGCTTCTCACGCATGAAATTTGTGAAGGAATGAAGAGTATCTCACCGGAAATTGAAATACTTATTTGTCCTCCATTCACACATTTGGCACAGTGTTCTGTCATTATTGAAAGTGATGATGCTCGAATCAGCTTGGGTGCTCAAAACTGTGATTCTCATGAGTTTGGTGCATATACCGGCGAAATTTCACCTTTGATGCTTGTATCAATGGGCGTGGAATATGTGATTATCGGGCATTCAGAAAGAAGAGTTCTATTCAATGAGTCCAATGAGATTATTGCAGAAAAGTGTCATGTTGTCCTAGAAGCCGGCATGATACCAATCATATGCATTGGAGAAACTTTGGAAGAAAGGAATGCAGGGAATTTCGAAGGAATTGTAAGGGAACAATTACTTGGAATTTTGAGGAATGAAGCAATCTTGGAATCTATTTTGAATTCTGACATCGTAATTGCATATGAACCTGTATGGGCTATTGGAACAGGACTTGCAGCAGATCCTGATCAGGCAGAGAATGCCCACAAATTCATACGATCGATTCTCAATGAATATCTTCCCGGTCAGTCAGACATGATTCGAATTCTATATGGTGGAAGTGTAAAACCAGATAATGCATCAGCATATTTTGCCATGCCCAATATAGATGGCGCACTGATTGGTGGTGCATCTTTGAATGTGGAATCATTTTTGGCAATTGCACAATCTGCCTGACTTTACATCTCAAGTAATTTCTTTGTAATATTCTGCCTATGTGTGAACATTTGCTCTATCATCTTTCGGATGAGTAGTGAATGCGCCAATTTTCCAAGTCTGCCAAAAGGCAATTCATATTCAAACACATCACGCATTCGAGTATATCCACCGCCCATATCCTCAAAATATCTGTATTGAACCATTTTCTTGAATGGACCCTTGACTTGTCTGTCTGCTAAGCAAGCAGGATAATCAAACAGAAAAAATTCCATGTGCATCCGCATTGGAATAAAACCAAACTGCTTCACAAGCAAATTGACTCTTTGTCCCTGACCAGCCGGATCAGCATGTTCAACAATAACTTTTATGAACGGAGGTGTGATGCGAATAAGATTATTCACATCAGTGTGGAAGAGAAATACTTCTTCTATCGGAGATCTGATGATTATGTTGCGAGTAAAGGAGTGCATGGTGATTGCCTATTAATCAATCACGTCGAACATATCATCAGAAGCAAATGTTCCCACAGAAAATCAAAGAGTTACAATACTATGATCAATGCGTGAATAGACCGTTTCTACATCTGCATCGCCATCAATATTCAGCATTTTTCCCGATCCTGCATAATACTCCAATAATGGAGCAGTCTGCTCATTATAGACATTCAAACGATGCCTGATGATATCCTCATTGTCATCTTGTCTACCCCTCAATAGCATTCTCTTTACAATTTGATCATTGTCAACGGTAATATTGACAATATGGGAAATCGCTTTTCCCTGCTTTTCCAACAATGCATCCAATGCTTGTGCCTGACCGAGTGTTCTTGGGAAACCATCAAGAATGACTCCCGATGCATATTCTGGTTTTGACATTGCTTCTTCAACGATTCCTGTCACGATGTCATCCGGTACCAAGCCACCGGATTGCACATAACTTTGAGCAGTTTTTCCGAGTTCGGTTCCGGCAGAAATGGCTGAACGGAATGCCTCACCTGTTGAGAGATGTTGAACTCCTTTACGCTCGGCAAGAATTGCTGCTTGCGTTCCTTTGCCCACTCCGGGGGCTCCAAACATGACGATGATCATTGTGACTCCGATGATCTAAAGAGAAGCAAAAATGGGTATATACCCGAAATTGATTTGACAAATATACTGCATCTGATCTTGTTTTCCATCACAATTCCCTTGATACTACAGATCATACCCCATTGACACAATGTAGGATCTTCCGGGGAGTGGAAAATTAAGAATCATTTGGTATTCTACATTGAGAAGATTGCGAATTTCACCTCTGATTCTAAGTATCCCATCAAATAACCCCATTCGGAATTCCGCATGAGGGTTGACAAGTATCACAGAATTCATTTTGGTTTCAGGCAATTCCCCCAACATACCATAGCGTTCCCCTATGGCTGTTACAATAATTCCCAATGTATGCGTAGAAAAAGTCGAAATCAAACTGGAAGAAAATGTGTGTGTTGGCACATATGGAATAATGCTTTCATAAGTATCCGATTCAGGGCTCTTGTCTATGACATGTTTGAATGCATAATTGCATTGTATAGCTCCATTGATGACAGGAATCTTAAGCCCAAGTGATGCTTCAATCCCGGAAGACCATACCATGCCGATATTGCTGGCTCTCCATTGTACCGGAGAAATAGGCATTGCTAGAATTTGATCTTTCACCTGCATATGATAGACAGAGAGTTGACCATTTAGATCTCCTGCATCATAGTTACACCCGATATCAATTCCCATCGAAGTTTCCGGTTTAAGAAACTGCGTTCCATAATTGAGATAATACAATTCATTGAAAGATGGCACTCGAAAATCTCGAGTTACCTTTCCGGATATGGTAAATCCAGACAATATTTCATGGGCGATGGCCAAATGACCCGATAAAGCAGGTCCTTGTTGATCACTGAATGCATCCAATCGTAAACCTGCATCAATGTCATGTTCTTCAATATTCATCATCCATCTGGTGAATAATGCACCAGAAGTTCTTGTAGGATTATCTCCTGCAAAAGGTTGCAACAATTCTCCTCTAAGGTCAGCATTCGCAAACACAGCACCTGATTTGATGATGATTTCATTGGAAGGCATCAGCAATAATTCAGCTTGGGAGAACAATTCCTTGGTTGAAAACACATATTTGGCGCCCTCATAGCCCGCATATAAAGCAAAGGGATCCCTGAAATAGCTCCATGAAGTACGAATTGAGGTTTTCACATTAATAATAGACATTTTGGAGACAATGGCATTGACATTACCTGCAATCATAAAATCTTGGTCTTGAAAAAAAGCCTCTGAATCCTCTATTTTTCCGGTAAGAACAGCACCCGGTATACCTCTATCACCATTGACAAATGAGGTCCAAAAAGTTGCTTTCAGTTTTTCTTCTTTACAATGATGTGAAACTCTAGCAAAGACATTCATTTTAGAATTCCCTGCATTTCCTCTTTCGACTAATGTGGAAGGCATATTACCCGTTGGTTGAAATCGGATAGGATATGTGCCATCAAAATTCAAATGGTCAGTATTAACCATGAATGATGTTGAATTATTCGCAATACCGCCTCCAATTCGTATTGTTTCTTCACCAAAACTCCCAATTCCTCCAGAAATGGATGCAAAACTCGTATCAATCAGTGAATTCATGGAAATATCCAATACACCCGACATTGCTCCACTTCCAATGATTGATGAACCACCACCCATGTCCATTTCAATGGATTGTCCAGGAAGCATGGCTATTGATGAAATATCAAAAAGACCTGATTGAGAAGATGTAAGTGGTATGCCATCCAAGAGTATTACATTTCTCAATGGGCCCAATCCACGAATGGAAAACAAATTCAGTGATCCCGGCCCGCCATAATCACGCAATTCTATCGAAGGAATCAACATGGAAATCGCTTGTAAGCGATTATTCCCCAAAAATCCTTGCAATTCGCTACTTAATGACCTTTTAAATGAATATTTACCATTTTTTAGGAGATAAGATGAGGAATCTGCCAATTTCACAATTGGTTTTGTTACATAAAACGATGTAGAGTCATCCAAACTTGCTTGGAGTGACAAACTAAACTGCAACAATTGCATTATCACGCATAAAGTGATGATAATGTAGAATTTACGAGACGAATATGCCGATGAACTAAAAAAAGACATATATTTGCATGTGTGATTGGGTCTTCTCAGCGGAAGTCCCTTTTTTGTTTGTATGGATTGTTGACAATATCTCATGCCATTGGAATTACCCGGCGATATCCGCCCGATACTAGAATCCGCTTGTTCAGCACAGCATGCAACGCTGATAGATGTTGTATTGCGAGGAACAAAAGAGCGCATGATTCTTGAATTATATGTGGATACACCAGCAGGAATTTCACTTGAGCAATGCGAGTCAATCAATCGTGCTTTACTTGTAGAAGCTGAGTCCAATGCCTTTTTGGATGCTGTACGCAGCATAGAAGTTTCTTCTCCGGGGACTGACAGACCGCTGATTCACTGGTGGCAATTTCCAAGAAATATTGGCAGAACACTAGAATTGACATATACAAAAGAAGATGCTCGCATCACCGAATCATTGACATTGCTTGAAGCTGATGAGCAGAAACTCATTGTCCAACAGCCGAAGAAAAAAAGCAAGAACAAGGCCGACGAAGATACGACATTCTCTTTACCCTATTCAGAAATTCATAAAGCAATCGTTCTCATTTCGCTGTAATTGATTGCATAGATAGTATCACAATACACATAGTCAACACAATGGCACGCCGTAAAGTCAAACCTAAGTACGACAAAAAGCTTATCATCGAAGCATTCGCAGAAATGGCAAGAGAAAAGAGCATTGACAAAGACCTTTTGCAAGGTATGCTTGTCGAAACACTCTCCATGCTGATCAGAAAAAAGTATGGTCAGGAAGCCAATTTCGACATCGTTGTAAACATGGACAAAGGTGATTTGGAAATCTATCTCATGCGTACAATCGTTGAAGAGGTGGAAGATCCTTCTCTAGAAATCTCCATGAAGGAAGTGAAATCTCGCTCCGGAGAAGAATATGAGAACGGCGATGAATTTATTGAAGAAATCACCCTCGAAAACATTTCAGATAACTTTGGAAGAAGATTGATTGCGCTTGCGACTCAAACCTTGGGCCAAAGAATCCGTGATGTTGAAAAGGACAATATTTTCAATGAATTCAATGAAAAAGTTGGTGAAATTATTGTAGGCGAAGTATATCAAGTTCGCCCGGGAAGTTTGCTCATCATGCACAATAAAAATGAAATGCGCATGCCACGAGAAGAGCAGATTCACAATGAACGTTATAAAAAGAATATGTCCATTAAGGCAGTGATCAAGGAAGTACGCAGGATGCAAGGCAGCGGAACGCCTGACATCATCGTTTCCAGATCTGCTGATGAATTTCTCGCACGCCTTTTTGAAATAGAAATCCCCGAAGTATATGATGGAATCATAGAAATCAAGTCCATCGCTCGTGATCCCGGCGAAAGAGCCAAGGTTGCTGTATTGTCATATGATGAAAGAGTCGATCCAGTGGGCGCTTGCGTTGGAATGAAAGGAATCCGAATTCACTCAATTGTTCGCGAATTGAACAATGAGAACATTGATGTGATTGAATATTCAGCGGATCCAAAAGTTTTCATTGCGAAGGCATTGGCTCCAGCACGCATTCGTGATATCGTTGTATCACCTGAAACAAGATCAGCAACCGTTGTTGTGCCAGATGATCAAGTTTCCCTTGCCATTGGTCGTAATGGACAAAATGTTCGCCTTGCATCCAAATTGACAGGCTATAATATCACATTGATCAAAGAAGGTGGCGAAGATATCGAGCTAATCGAGTTCAGAGATGAAATCGGTAAAGAAATGTATGAAAATATCATCAATCTTGGAATTGACACAGCAAGAGAATTCCTTGATGCCGATATTTATGATTTGCTGGAAATTCCCGGCATGACAAAGAACACTCTACTTGAAATCAGAGATATCATACTTTCTGAATTTGAAGAACAAGAAAGACCCGAGATTCGCGATGCGATTCTTGTAGCCAATACTTTTCCGGATGATTCAACTGCAGATGAAAATTCTGCAGAATAATTGAGCCTGTAGCCGGAACATTGCATGAATGTTCATGCATTCGATTTTTTTTAACATTCAACCATAGGTTGTATGCCTGCATCTAACGGAACACGTCTTTTCAAGCTTGCCTCCCAAATTAATATTGGGAAGGATGCCATTGTTGAATTCCTTCAAGGAAAAGGATTCACCATTGAAAACAAACCAACATCTGTCTTAAACGATGAGATGGTGGATGTAGTCATGGACAAATTTGCCCGTGAAGCGAAAGCAGCTGAAAAGCAGAGAGAGAAATTAGAAAAATATCATCATGCTCGCAATCCTGAAAAGGGCGATTATGAAGAATCACCACTTAGTGAAGAAGCGGTCATTGAAGAAATTCCCGTTCATGTATTACCTGTTGAAATTGAAGAGCCGGTAATGGTTGAATCGAAAGAGGAAATCATTGAGGCTCCGATTGAAAAAGTAGTATCTGAACCGGAAATAATGCCCGAACCTTCTGAGCCAGAAACAACTCATATCGAAATCGAGAAAGAAATCGAGTCAGAACCTGAGATTGAACCTGTAGTCGAAACAGTAGAGAAATCGGCACCTGAAGTTGAAGTTGTCAAGGAAGCTGAAAAGGAAGTCGAGAAAGCTACCCCGGCAGAAACGGAAGCCGTGTCTCAGGAAGATGATTCCAAAGATCCAAAAAAGAAGAGAAAAAAACGCATCATGGAAATTGAGTATGAAGCCGGAGCAATGCCTCAGCTTCGTGGCTTGACTGTTGTTGGAAAAATTGATGTCCCCTCTCGCAGAGAAGAAGGTGGTAGATATGGTCGTCCCGATCGTAATGCAAAGAAAACCGGGGATCGTCCACAACAGCAACAAGGTCCAGGTGGTGAGCGTAGAGATAATGATCGCAGACCAAATAGACCTACAACAGGAAATCAACAATCCATCGGTGAGAGACTTCGCGCCAAAGGTCAAGAGGGTGGGCTAGGACTTGCTCCTGCCAAAACCGAGGATGATAAAGATAAAGCAGCAAAGAAGAATCTCCGTCCAGCACCTCCAAAAGATGCCAAAGGAATAGACAAGAAGAAAAAGAAAAAGAAATCCATTCGTGAGACAATCACCGAAGAGGATGTAACAAGAGCAATTCGCGAAACCCTATCCGGCATGGAAGATTCCGGTTCCGGTTTCAGAAATAAGCTCAAGCAAAGAAAGAAGATGGAGCGCGAAGAAAAAGAGGCTCGCCGCATTGAAGAAGTTCAACGCGAAAGTACAATTCTCCGCCTAACTGAGTTTGTGACTACTGCTGATCTTGCTGCATTAATGGGCACAACAGCTGCAGAAATCATAGTAAAATGTATGTCTCTTGGATTAATGGTAAGCATTAATCAAAGACTTGACAAAGATACAATCACATTGATTGCTGATGATTATGGATTCCAAGTAGAATTCCTGGATGAACAAGCCGCACAAGAGATCATTGACATTGAAGATGCAGAAGATACACTTGTGACTCGTCCCCCGATAGTTACTATCATGGGTCATGTGGATCATGGTAAGACTTCACTCCTCGATTATATCAGAAAAGCAAATGTTGTAGCCGGTGAATCCGGTGGTATTACTCAGCATATTGGCGCATATCATGTTGATTTGCCAGATGGTCGCACAATCGCATTTCTTGATACACCAGGCCATGAAGCATTTACAGCAATGCGTGCCAGAGGAGCTCAAGTAACGGATATCGTTGTTCTTGTTGTGGCAGCCGATGACAATGTGATGCCTCAAACAATTGAAGCCATCAGCCATGCTCAAGCAGCCAATGTTCCCATTGTTGTTGCATTGAATAAAATCGACAAAGAAGATGCAAATCCTGATCGCGTGAAGCAACAATTGGCTGATCGCGGTGTATTGGTTGAAGAATGGGGCGGTAAATATCAATGCGCTCATATTTCCGCAAAGAAAGGAATCAATATTGAAGGTCTCATGGAGAAGATTCTCTTAGAGGCGGAGATTTTGAATCTAAAAGCAAATCCAGATCGCATAGCGAGAGGAACCGTTATTGAAGCCCATCTTGACAAAGGAAAGGGTGTTTTGGCTACCGTCATGGTTCAAAAAGGTTCGCTTTCCATTGGTGATGCATTCGTGGCAGGTATTTATTCCGGTAGAGTTCGTGCAATGTTTGATGAACGCGGAAATCGTGTTGAGAAGGCAGGTCCATCTGTTCCCGTTCAAGTGTCCGGTTTTGATGGCGCTCCTCAAGCAGGTGATTTGTTTGCAGTGCTTGAACAAGAAACTGAAGCTAGAGCAATTGCAACCAAGAGACAGCAACTCAAGCGTGAGCAAACATTCAAGCAAATGCGACCAACCACCCTCGATGAGATTTCTCAAGATATCTTGCGTGGTGGAACAAAAGAATTGCGACTTATCATCAAAGGTGATGTTAGTGGTTCATTGGAAGCATTGTCTGATTCATTGCAAAAACTTTCAAGAGATGAGGCAAAGGTTACGATTCTTCACAAAGGTGTCGGACCAATTTCAGAGTCAGATGTCATGTTGGCTGCAGCATCCAGTGCGGTTGTTGTTGGTTTCCATGTTTCACCAACATCACAAGCTCGTAAATCAGCTGAAAATGAAGGTGTTGACATACGGTTGTATACAATCATCTATGACTGTATCAATGAAATCCAAATGGCACTCGAAGGACTTCTCTCTCCTGAGATCAAAGAAGAAATTACTGGTACAGCTGAGATTCGCCAAGTATTCAAAATCAGCAAAATTGGAACTGTTGCAGGTTGCTATGTAACCTCAGGCAAAATCAATAGAAATGATCGCGTTCGTGTTTTGCGTGATGGCTTCCCTGTTTATAATTCAACATTATCCGCACTCAAGCGCTTCAAAGATGATGTCAGAGAAGTTGATAATAATTATGAATGCGGTATGAGTATCAATGGTTTCAATGATATTCAAGTTGGAGATATCGTCGAAGCTTATAAACAAGTTGAAGTCAAAAGGAAATTAAGCTGATATGTCGATCAGAACTGAAAAAGTAGCATCGGTCATAATGGAAGCATTATCCGAGCCTCTTCGAAGAATTGCTTCCGAAATCAGAGCAGGTTTAATCACGGTGACATCTGTAAAGATGTCACCTGATTTACAAATAGCCAAAGTGTATATCAGTGCTATCGGCGGAAAAGCATCCATTGCGGATGTTCTTCAAGCGATTGATGCAGAAAAACATACAATCAGAAAACATGTCGCATCCAGGGTCCAGCTTCGTTTTGCTCCGGAATTACGATTCTATCGTGATGAAACAATGGATGCTATGGAACAGATTCAAAACCTTGTTGAACAAACAAAGAAAAATGATCGCCTTCGTGATGGTCATGCATCCGAGTAATTTCAGGCGATATACTCTTTGATGCTGATTCATTTCTTCCCTTTATTCCATGAATATTCTCACCAAACAATCTTTGTCTTCCCTCAAGCAATGGTATGCTGATGCTCGGGAAAATGGAGCCATTATATTCATTGACAAAGAAATTTCATGGACTTCATTTGATGTCGTGGCTAAACTCAGAAGAATAGTCGGAATCAAAAAGATTGGTCATGCCGGAACGCTCGATCCCCTTGCCACCGGATTATTGATCGTATGCATTGGAAGACAAGCCACAAAATTGATTTCCACCTATCAGAATAGTCACAAAGCATATATCGCAACTATTAAACTTGGTGCCTCAACTGTGTCTTTAGATGCAGAAAGTCCTGAATCTGAATTTGTAGATATTCCCCATCATTTGAATGAGGAGATAATCAGAGAAGTATTGAATTCATTTATCGGTAATACAAAACAGATTCCACCAATGTATTCTGCACTCAAAAAGAATGGGATACCACTTTATCATAAAGCAAGGAAGGGCATTCAAGTTGAGATTGAGCCTAGAGACATTCATATAGAGTATATAACTTTAGATGCATTTGATGGAATTCAGTTAACGATTACCGTACACTGTTCGAAAGGCACCTATATAAGATCGCTTGCAAGGGATATCGCTGAAAAATTAGGTACTGTCGGATATTTGACAGCACTCAGACGAATTTCAAGTGGTGATTTTTCAGTGGAAGATTCCTTGAATATTAAAGAATTTGAGCAAGCTATGCATGTGATGCAAGCAGAAGAGTTTCAATCATTACATATTTCGGCGGAATGATGGAAGTTTTTACATTACATGATGCAATTCCGCATGACAATAACACTGTCATCACTGTTGGAACATTTGACGGAGTGCATAAAGGGCATCAGTTCATCATTGAATCCATGTTGACTTTAAAGCAAAAGAAGAAAGATGCACGAACAGTCATAGTTACTTTTGATCCGCATCCTCAAACTGTCATTCCAAGAAAAGACAAACCCCCAATAACTTTGCTGAGTGATATTTCCGAGCGATTGCAATTACTAGAATCGTATGGGATTGACATGGTGGTGATTATCCCATTCACCAAGGAATTCGCACAGACTTCATCCGATGAATTCATTAGAACATATATTCATGAAAAGATTGGTTTCTCAGACATCTTCATAGGCTATGATCATGGATTCGGTAAAGCGCGTGAAGGAGGAGCAAATACGCTTCATGCACTTTCTGAAGAATTACAGTTCACCGTACATCCAATCGAGCCTTATGTCATTGATCATAAAACAGTGAGCAGTACAGAGATTCGCAAAGCACTTTCAGAAGGTAATTTACCCGAAGCATTTGATATGCTTGGTCATCCCTACTTCATTGAAGGCATTGTCAAAAAAGGTGATCAAAGAGGCAGAACAATCGGCTTTCCAACTGCAAATGTCAAACCTGCGATTCCATACAAGTTATTCCCCAGAAAAGGGGTGTATTTTGTTTCGACAGACATCAATGGCAGAACTGTTTATGGTATGGCAAATATCGGGAATAGACCGACAGTAGAAATCACCGATCAAATATCTCTCGAAGTACATTTCTTTGATGTAAATGAAGATTTGTATGATACACAATTGGTTATTTGGTTCTTGAAATATATCCGAGAGGAACAAGCATTCGCATCACTCGATCATTTGAAAGAACAATTGCATCGAGATGAAACAATATGTCGTGAGATAATGAATAGTTTGGACAATATTGAAGACGAATCATGAAATGGACTTTCATGGAGAGCGGATTTTTGTCTGGCGATCAAAATATGATCTTGGACTTCACGCAGGCCGAGACAATGTCACTTGCTTTGCGAAACAAACAAGATTTCACCGGTCATTTTCGAATCTATGGATGGGATAAGCCAACTTTGTCTCTTGGGAAAAATCAAGTCATTTCCCGCGAAATTGAAGTCAATTGTGCATCGCTCGATATTCCAATTGTCAGAAGGCCCACCGGTGGAAGAGCTGTTTTACATGCCAATGAATTGACTTATTGTATTGTAATGCCTTGTGACTCGATGGATATTGCGAGAAATGCATACAGAGAAATTCATTCATTTTTTTTGAGAGCTCTCAATGCCATTGGACTTCAGAATCTGGATTTTGCGAAATCCAATGCAGATTTCCACGAGCATTATAATCTTCAAATTTCTTCTGCATGTTTCTCTTCTTCTGCAAGATACGAACTCACATGCAATGGCAAAAAACTAATGGGAAGTGCTCAAAGAGTATTTGACGGAGTGCTTCTTCAACATGGTTCTCTTCCCTTGGATCAATCATATTTGGATATCGTGAAGCTACTCACAAATGATCAGAAAGAACAATCAAACATGAAGCAGAACATTGTTTCACATTCTACCTGCTTATCGGAATGTTTCGGGTATTCATGTGAATTTTCCGAAATTGCACAAGCAATCAGAGATACATGGAAAGTAATGGAAGGAAATTTACCTTTATGAAAATTATAGTCTTAACATTACTCATTATTATTGGAATGCATCATTTTCAATCAATGATTGCAAGTGAATTACCCTGTAGGATCACATTTTCAGCAGACTCAATTGATTTTGGTACTGTATTGACGGGTGATGAAAGCATTAAGATTATTACAATTACCAATATCTCAAGTTCATCGATTAGAATAGATACCGTTTTCACATATTCTCGTTGGCCTGTGTTTTCAGTTTTGCAATCCGGTTCCATAACCATTCAGCCGGGTCAAAAACAAGAAATACCTCTATCATTCAAAACCCCGCATAATATCACGCATATTGGTCATCTACTATTTCGAGTCACTTGTCCCGAGACGCGCTATTCATTGGCTGTAAAACTCAAAGGAAGAGCCGAGTATTCAGAAACAGAATTTGCATTCACGCAAGACTTGGAAGGTCAGGCATTATACAATGCGCTTAATACATATTTGAATCAAGCGCTCATGTTTACATATACCGATGCAAGACAACATATGTTCTCAAAAGCAGATAATGTCAATGGGACTGTGGAATGCGCTTATACAGGACGCAAGATTCAAACAACCGGCATTCCAAATGCGAGTGTATTCAATACCGAACACTCTTGGCCACAAAGCAAAGGAGCCGACAAAGAACCTGCCAGATCTGATATTTTTCATTTGTACCCTACTGACTCAAAAGCAAATGAAAAAAGATCAAATCATCCATTTGGCATAGTTTCTCGTTCCATTTCATGGGAATCCGGTGGCTCTAAATTAGGACTTCCACAATCCTCTGCCGATACAGTATTTGAACCACGAGACATCATGAAAGGCAATATTGCTCGAGGCATTTTGTATTTCGCCACTCGTTATGGCAATCGTAAAGGTAGCTTTGACCAAAGTGGTTTTCTAACCAATATGGAAACCATCATCAGAACATGGAATAAGCAAGATCCTGTTGATGAAAGAGAAAGAAGTCGTGGACTATCTATCGCTTCCGTTCAGAAAAGAATGAATCCATATATCGCTCATCCCAATATGATCGATCGCATGTTCAGACTCTCAACGCAACCTGATTTTCCATTATATCCCGAACCGGTAACGGATTCACTTGGTGTATTTGCACAAATTATTTCCGGCGACTCAATGCTTATGCGCATTCCTGTGATCAATAAAGGGAATCAATCATTGAAAATCAATTCCACGGAATTCAGACCAGCCATTTCCAATGCAAGGGTCTTACCTTTTGATAGCATCATAAAACACGGTACAATGCAATATATTTCACTTATGGTGAAATCTCCAGTTGAGTCGGCAACGCTACTCAGACTTCGTTTTGCAGACGGTATTCCAACTTTGTCGATTCCTATTTCAACTCAAGGAAATGCAAGTTCAATTTCTGAATATGTGATTACTCCATCGGTCAATGCATTCCCTAACCCTGCCCATGATTCAAGAAAACAAGTGATTACTTTTTCACTTCCAAAAAGAGAGCAATGCATTGTGAAACTCTTTGACATGCAAGGGAAAGAATTGCAAGACTACACACAAAACATACAATGGGATGGTTTGAATGCAACCATTTCCATTCAACATGATATACCTAATGCAATGCGAATGTTGACAATCTATTCAACACAGTATTCATCATCACTCATACTCCATACAGGATTTTAATGCGGAAGAAGCAAGAACAGGCAGTATTATACATCGTTTCAACACCAATTGGTAATGAGGATGACATCTCACTTCGTGCTTTGAAAGTACTGAAGAAAGTGGATACAGTTATTTGTGAAGAAGAGAAAATTGGAGCATTGCTTGCCAAAAGACATAACTTCAGTGCAAATCTCGAACAACTCAATGAGCATAATGAGGATGAATATGCTCCTCAATTGATCGAAAGACTCCAAAATGGAGAAACATTCGCTTTGATTTCTGATGCAGGCACTCC
>DBCJ01000134.1:21287-21997 GCA_002293005.1 Ignavibacteria bacterium UBA961
AATATCGTCGTAGTTCCGGGTCCAAGTTCAATCATGACAGCACTTGTGCGAAGTGGTTTTACTTCTGACGTCTTTACCTGCGCTGGCTTCTTGAGCAGAACAACAGAAGATAGATTAATGGAAATGCAAGCACTTTCCTTGGAACCAAGGACCACTGTGCTTCTTGAAACTCCCTATCGCCTGAAACCTCTCCTTGATGCAGCTGCAAAAGTAATGCCCGATCGGAAAGCTTATATCGGATGTAATCTGACAATGTCTTTTGAACATCATCATTATGGCACATTTTCAGAACTTCATCAAGTATTCACCGATACTCCATTTAAGGGTGAATTCGTGATTGTGTTTGAGGGGCATCCCGGAAGAACACTTCTTAGCGTATTGTCAAATTTCGAAAAGAAAAAAGAACGCATTGCTATCAGTGATTCCAAAAAGATGAAAGTTTCAGAAGAAATTTATGATGAGATTTTTGAAGCTGATGAAGATTCTTTGCCTATAAAGCAAGATATCGATATCCACAAAGAAGAGTCAGATAACTATATCAATAATGATGAAGAATCGGGCGATTTTAAAAAACGCGAAGGAGATTCCGGCGGCTACAGAAAGCGCGAAGGTGATTCCGGCGGCTACAGAAAACGCGAAGGTGATTCCGGTGGATACAAAAAACGCGATGGAGATTCCGGTGGATTCAGGAAACGCGATGGTGATTCCGG
>DBCJ01000135.1 GCA_002293005.1 Ignavibacteria bacterium UBA961
AGTGGAACTATGACTGCAGCCAATATGATATGCGTAATCAAAATCGTGAAATAGACCAATCGTATAATTCCCTCACCTCCAAATGTTGTTGAAGGGGCTGAGGAATGATAGGTCACATAAGACAATAAAAACAGCAAGGACAATCCAAATGCACTCATCATCATCATGCGATGCGCGGCAATATTCTTTTTGCGGATAAAATAAAATCCTAATGAAAGAAGAACAGTGCAAGCAGAATTGATGAATGCGTTCAACTTTGGAAGTACCATGACATTGAGACCATCAATCGAGATTGCTTGAGGTACATATAACATGAATGCAACAAGCAAAACAACGATGATAGACACTGAGTACACTAAGAGTGACATCGTGCGCTCACTCAGCGATTTCAGCTTATCACTACTGGATAGATTTGATTGAGAATTATTCATCATCCAAGAATCATCCAAGCTATGATACCAACAATTCCAATCATCATGAGCAATGCATAATTCTGCGCAATGCCCGTTTGAATTTTTCTGATTGATTCCGCCCATACTGCGATTGAACGAGCACTACCATTAACAATACCATCGATGATTTTCACATCGAAAATCTTCCAAAGAGCTTCGAGTGACATTGTATATGTAGGACGAACGATAACTGCATGATAAATCTCATCAACCCAATATTTATTCCAAAGCAATGAATACAGTCCTTTATTCTTCGCAGCAAGTTCATCGGGCTTGGATGAAGATTTTTTATACAATGAAGTTGCCAAAAGAATACCAATAATTGCAATTCCCAAAGAACCTGCCATCAAGCCCCATTCAAGCTCGAGTGAATGTGCATGTTCACCATGACTCTTTGCAAGGATTTCATGCGCATCATGGAAGATTGGATGTAACCAATGCTCGAGCAAATTGATATCTGCACCAAATGACAATGCTTTTGGTATGCCGAGGAATCCACCAAGAATAGAAAGAATTGCAAGTATCCATAGCGGAATTGTCATGGTTGCAGGAGACTCATGGGGATGTACATGATGATGATCAAAGCGCTCTTCGCCATGGAAGGTGAGATAGAGTAATCTGAACATATAGAATGCCGTGAACAATGCCGCAAGCACACCAGCTCCCCAAAGTATCGGACTTCCATTAAGGAATGCATACCACAAGATTTCATCCTTGGAGAAAAATCCCGAGAATGGGAAAATACCCGCAATTGCAATCGTACCAAGCAAGAAGGTAATATACGTTTGAGGCATATATTTCTTCAAACCACCCATCTTTTGAATGTCTTGTTCTTCATGCATACCATGAATAACTGAACCTGAACCCAAGAAAAGCAATGCTTTGAAGAAAGCATGGGTCATCACATGGAATACAGCCGCAGTATAAGCTCCAACACCCAATGCTATGAACATGAAGCCAAGCTGACTGACCGTTGAATAAGCCAATACTTTTTTAATGTCATTTTGAACAATACCCACAGTTGCCGCAATCAATGCTGTTGTGATACCGATTCCTGTAATCACGGCCATAGTTGTATGGGACAATGCAAATAGTGTTGAATTTCTAGCAATAAGGAAAATCCCGGCAGTCACCATCGTTGCAGCATGAATCAATGCTGATACAGGTGTCGGACCCGCCATCGCATCCGGAAGCCATACGCCGAGTGGAATTTGAGCGGATTTACCGGTACAACCCAAGAAAAGCAATAATGTGATTGCGGTGATAAGTCCTGCATCAACGCCTTGTGTGGCAGCCATTGTATTCACTGTTGCATAATCCAATGAACCAAATCTCCAGAAGATGAGGAACATCGCGATCAATACACCGAAATCACCAATACGATTCACGATAAACGCTTTCTTGGCAGCATCGCCTGTCCATACAATATGAGAACCTTCAAATGTTCTATCATACCAAAAACCAATGAGGAGATAAGAACATAAGCCCACGCCTTCCCAACCGAGAAATGTCAACACAAAATTGTTGGCAAGCACTAGATTGAGCATCATGAATACGAATAAATTCAGATAAGCGAAAAATCTTGGAAAACTCTTGTCACCATGCATATATCCAATTGAATAAATGTGAATCAGCGTACCGATTCCGGTGATGATGAGGGTATAGAGAATGGATAATTGATCCACCTGATAGGCAATGTCAATTGACAGTGCGCCGGTATGAATCCATGGGAACAATCGAATGATATGTGTGCGCGCTTCGGGTGCCTCACCAAGCAATTGCATGAAAATACTCACTGCAACCAAAAATGCACCACCCACGGCAGCACTTGCAATACCTCCAATAAGCTTCTCATTACGAAGTTTCTTACCAAAGAAACCAATAATGAAAAAGCCAATGAGCGGAAGGAGAGGAACGAGGTAGATCAACTCAGCCATATAAAACACTTAATAGTAATGTGATCAAAGGTGAATAGATTCATCATGCTTCGGGGATGATATGCTCAATGGGCAAATCAACATTGCGAAAACTGATGCGCATTTCTTCGTCAACTGTCAAAATCGAATTGCGCTCCACTTTCATCCATTCAGATCTTTTGGATGTGAATGGCTCCGAAGCCACAACAATCGTGGAAGGTTTACCATTGCTCGGCTCCATTGCACAATGCTCGCCTCGACAATGATATTCCTTACCATACATATAATACATTGAAGCTGGTTGAACGCTATGATTCGTTGTATATCGAACTGCTATCAAACTTTTTCCATTCGTGAGGCAAACATTGATATAGGAATGTTGCTTCACTTCAGCTTCCACCAAAATTTCACTTAAATCATGCAAACCTTTTTCAGTGGCATGCATCATTTCTTCACAGGTTATGTCTGCATTCGGATTTTCAACATGATTCAAAATCAAACCAAACAAGTGCTCTGAATCAGTCGATCCGGAAATAGCATCATAAGCCGTATCACTCAATTTTCTCAATAATGATCTTCTGATTTCCTTGAAACCACCAATCATTCCATTATGCATGAACATTAAATGTCCGCAAGTAAATGGATGAGAATTGTATTCCTCCACAGGCATGCCCGGCGAAGCTGCTCGAATATGCGCAAACATAGACGGGGCTTGAATTTTCTTAGAAAGATTTCTCAGATTTTGATCACTCCATGCGGGCTTTATACTACGAAACACACATGGTTCAGGATCGAGATCAGGTGCATACCAACCAATGCCGAAGCCGTCGCCATTGACTTGAGCACTCATCTCTCCTGCATTGATGCTCTGAGCAGAAATCAGCGAATACCGTGGCTTGAATAGCAGGTCTTCCGCCAAAATCGGACTCCCAAGATATGCGACAAATCTGCACATAAGGAAATTCTCGCTTAAAAACTGCTCTAAAAATACGAAAGAGCTGACACTTGACCAACCATCTATTCGCATCAAAGCAAGTTCATCCAAGGATGAAGCAAAAGTTTTCCACAGATCCTGTCATCAAAAAAAAATCCGCTTGATTCAACAGATCCAAGCGGATTTGACGGAAGTCATTGTGGATTAAGCAGCTTGCTTATCCACGCAATATGTTTCATAGACGCCATCAAGCAAAAGATTCAAAGCATCGGCTGCTTCACGAGCAGCATCAAGTGCAAGAATTTTTTGATCGTCATCTGTGCACAAACGAACGAGAGCATCGCGTGTGACTTGTCTGTGAATTATGTCGGCATCTTCATGCACTTCGAAAAACACAAGCGCATCTTCATTGTCAAGATTATACTTATTCTTCAATCCTTCAATCTTGGTTGTACAGATTTCTGGAATTTGAGATTCATAAGCATATAAAGCAGCCAAGCCTTCTGCAGGATTTTCTTTACCGGCAAGCTCTTTTAAAATCTTGACTGATTGCTTTGTGTGAGGAAGATACTTGCGAGACATCATTTCATCTCGGGATACACCAAGTGCATCTCCAAAACGACGCCAAAGTTCAGGGTGATTATTCGGACCATGTTCTTCCTCAATCAAGTTTTCAAGCAACATCTGGCGAACTTCCATGTCATCGCACTTGGAATGAGTTGCGCTTACATAAGTTGGGAAATGATGCACTTGCTGATAATACTCAAGAGCATACTCACGGAGCATTTGAATGGTCAAATCACCCGTATTCCACATCTGATAGAATGGATGTTGCAACATGTGACGCTCATTGATGATGGCATCAAGTTTTTCGAGAAATTCTTCATTTGTCATGACTATATCCTGGGAAAAATGGTTCATGAATTTTAGTCGGGCAAAAATAGTGTTTTTTCGTAGTTTATGGACACTATTTTTATGTAACATTATTATGATGCCCGATGAAAATTTCACGAAGGATGCTCTTGGCTCTGGGATTGACTCTTCCCACATCGGGACTCAAGACCAAGATTTTTGAACAAAACGCGAGTCCATTCACGGTTGGTTCCTCAATGAAAGTGATTTCCACTTGGCCGTTTGGCATTCCAGCAAATGCTCGCGCCTGGCAATTATTACAAAATGGATCAACAGCACTTGATGCAGTGGAGCAGGGTGTGAAAGTAACAGAGGCTGATCCCGAAGTTACTTCGGTTGGATATAATGGTAGCTTGGACAGAGATGGCCGTCTCACCCTCGATGCATGCATTATGGATCATCGCGGCATGTGTGGTTCAGTGGCCGGCTTGGAGCATATCATGCATCCAATTTCAGTGGCTAGAGCAATTATGGAAAGAACCCCTCATGTGATGCTGGTTGGGTCAGGAGCATTGGATTTCGCTATCTCAGAAGGGTTTCCTAAAGAAAACATTGTTACCGATGACGCGATTGCACGGTGGAGAAATTGGCAAAAATCCCAAAAAGCGCCTCCACTCAGTCCTGAAAACCATGATACTATCGGCATGTTGGCTATTGATTCAAGTGGGAATCTCTCCGGTGCTTGCACGACAAGCGGTTTGTCCTATAAACTTCCAGGGAGAGTCGGTGATTCACCACTCATTGGCCCGGGATTATATGTTGATAATGAAATAGGTGCAGCAACAGCAACGGGCGTCGGCGAAGCAATTATCAGAGTGGTTGGAAGTTTTTTGATCGTAGAATTGATGAGGCAAGGCATGAAACCCAAAGATGCCTGCAAGGAAGCGGTCAAGAGAATTGTGAACATTCACCCCAAAACACATTCACAACTTCAGATTGGATTCATTGCACTGAGAAAAGACGGTGAAATAGGTGCTTTTGGGATGCGAAACAATGAGTTTTCTTATTCATTGACTGATGCCAAAAATCCGAATGGAACAGTTATAAAGCCTGAATCTTGGTTAAGTTAGGCCGGTGTGAGCAAGAAAATCAACACATAGATGATCATGCTGAGATATAGAGTCCACTTGGCATGCATAGGCATTCTCTTTTTATATGTGTTCCATGAAAATGCATAACCTGTCATGATGCCGATTACAGAAATCGTGAGTAAAACGATATGCCATGGCATGATGATTTCAGGAAAGATTGATCGTATGATTGCTTGCATGCCGGCTCCATAGAGAATGATGCCCTGACCAACATAGACAACGAGTGATTCCCTTCCATTCACCATCAATGCTCTAGATACAGATCCTGTGAGCTTGTCCTGAAGTTTATAAAGCAAAGCAAAGAGAAACATTGCCCCTGAAACTCTGAACATCATATGCATTGGGGAAACCAGCCACCAATTTAGTTCGCTCGAATAATATGTCCAATCTGTTCTACTCACGCCATAAACAATCATCATAAGTCCAATTGATACAATGAGATAGATATTCGAAGCACGATTTCTGTCTTTTGACCCGACAAAATAATGCGTTGCGATATATCCCGCGAAATAATACCCGACCCAAGGAAACAATGGAAATGATGCCGGTGGCTGCTTTGAGACATACATTCTCAAGTAATCAGGGATTTGTATGAGAGATTCACCGGAGATGCTCCAAATAATCGGCGTAAGCCAACATACTCCGACCATCATGAGCCATGCATAGATCAACATTCGGTCCAGAGATCTCATTATAAATAGTCCAATCAATGCGAGGAATGAAGAAACCACTATCAATTGGAGCACATTTGAATCCAAAAATCTCATCCATTCCTCTGATGAGGAACCTAGCAAATAATCCAAGGAAAAGATTGGCGTTTGAAGAGAATACCCTATTCCCAAAATGAAAAGTAAACGGCTGATATACTTCCAAAGTGGTTTCCCAAAGGAGATATAATCTTGTAATTTCGACTCAAGAGCTAGCCTGAAGCCAGCTCCCGCGCAAAAGATAAAAGTCACGGCCACAAATCCATTACTGATTTTCAATGCATTGTAGAGCATCCCATCAGTGAAAGCATCATTCAAGAATGCATTAACAGCATGCGTTTCAATCATCCAAACACATGCAATTCCACGCAAAATGTCAATGAAGGTAAGTCTTTGCGATGCCATGCTCTTTGCTTCGTCGAATAATGGTAAATTTGCAATTGATTTCAATCAGTTAGGTATTGCCGACAAAGATAGCGAAAATCAATTCCGGGAAATCTTCCGAGATCTCATTCGTCGTGAGCAAACCAATGTTCAAAAGTGCAATGAAGACACAAACATATACAATACGATTTACTCTATTGCTTGGCTTGATGAGTACTTCAATGATCATGCCTTTGCAATCGCAAGGAATTTCTCCAAAACATGATTCTTTGATCAATCTCATATATGCCGTATCGAATCCCATGCAATATACCTATACCGTAAAAAGCATGGTATCACAATCATTGGGTGAGATGCTTGATTTTCATGCCAGAACATCCGCAATCACCGAATTGTATCTACAGACCGAGAAAGAAAAAGAAATGCAATTCACTTATTCCTATGCTCCCGGAAAAGTTACGCTCAGCGGACTTTCAATGGCAGGAATACCTGATACGACATTCACTTCGAATGGACCGCTCATCCCTTCAATCAAAGAACGCATTTCTCCGAAAGGCATCATTTTGTCGAGAGCTTCCGGTGAGACTTCCGCAAAGCTATCGGCAAGATCCGAACAATTGATGCAATCACTCACGCAAGGTGCAAGGTTCTTTCTTCTGGAGTTTCCGAAATCCCCGATCAAAATTGGAACTGCATGGAATATCAAGAAGTCCGATACCGTGGGAACGCAAACGAGCGAAGGTAAATCATCAATCGTACTCAATACAGAACTTGATTGCAAAGTGATTCGCACGGAACACATCAATGGAGTGCAACATGCATATATTGAATGTGGCTCAAATGATCTTGGCTTTGCAGGTAATATAGAGCAGCAAGGCGTTTCAATGACGATAGATGGCGAAGGATCAGCCAAAGGAACCTATGCAATCGATCTCCAAACCGGAATGCCACTCAATGCTTCCCTCCTCATGGAATATGAACTTCGCATGGCGGCAACAGGTCAGGAACAAATGCTCATTCCCGTACAAATGACGATGGAAACAATCTATTCCAGACTCCGCTCCATGGCATTACCTGAAAAATCACCAATCACCTTGCCGAATAAAAGGCGCTAATCATGAAATGCTTTTTCACAATCGCTTGCTTACTGTTTATTGCTTTTTCTCATAATCTTTCAGCACAGCAATTCTCTGATTTGGTCAATGCCAAAGACAGCTCTCGATATGTGTATACATTCATAAAGGGCGATACTCTGCTTTATGAAGCAGTGTCACGCGATAGCATCCTCGTCGATAAACAACCACCACTATTGCGCGATCGAAAAGAGCGTTTTTTGCTTTCATGTGATTCAGTCGATGCAAAAGGAAGGATGTATCTTTCCCAAAGACTCATTGACATTACATCTTCTGAGTATGCCGGCATTTCTCAACTCATAGATCGTAAATCACATGAATGGAAAAACATCAAGATTTCATTCATCATGGATTCAACCGGCAAAAGATATGGTTTCACTGCGGAAGATTCCGCGAAAGCGAGGCTTTCTCCAGGGAGTGCATTTCAACCATTGATGTTTCAATATCTTGGACAAGGTGATCACCTCATCAATAGCGGATGGATCGCCGAAGATACAGTGGATGCACCTGAGTTTGGAATTCCCGCTCCGATGATTCGTTATTTATCATCGATGAGAGCAAGACCTCTTATTGATACGCTCGATTTTGCATGCTCACAATTTGAGTCAACCATCAGTGCGCAAGGCACTTATCTCACAAAAACACAATCCGGTCAAAATATAAGAAACAATGCCGTGATTGCAGGATATGCACGCATGGCGATGTCTGAAAAGCTTCATATTCCCATTCATTTCTTTGGAACAAATGAGAATAAGAATACAATGATCATTGAAACCTCAAAGGGAAACATTGAGCAAAAAGTCAGACATTATGTGACAACCTATATCACATTACAAAAAATGGTGTCAAGCAGAGGGACATATGGTCCGGTGCCAAATGTCAAAGTAAAGTCTGCAAAGAAATCGAAAGTCAAGAAAAAGAAATGATGTAATTGTAACATTCAAGCATTGCCCGCGTTATGGGCTCAGTCTTCTTTCATAGCATATCAACATTTTCCATGATCAGAATTTTAACGATTGTTTTTGTAAGTACTGCATTATTGCACAATGTGTTCGCGCAGAATTCTCAATCCTCAACCGGATCGATGAGAATATTCTCTTTGAAGGAATGCCTTGCGATTGCTGATTCAGCAAATCTTGACATTCTCTCGGCACAGTCTCGCATACTAGGTGCAGAAGCGGACAAAAAAGCAGCATTTGGCGCTTATCTCCCGCAAGTGAATGCAAATGCCGGTTATTCCCGTCGATTGAATGAGCTCGGTGGTGGACAATTCAATATCGGTGGTTTCCGCGCTCCTGCAGACCAATTCTCTCTTTCATCCACTGCCAATATCAATGTGTTTGATGGCTTTGCTCGTGAAGCAAGAATCGATGCAACAAATCATTCGCTGGATGCAATCAAAGAATCCGTCAAACAAACAAAACAACAGATCGCATTGGGAATTTATCAGCGATATATTTCCGTACTTCGAGCCATGCAAATTGTTGAAATCAGAAAAGAAAATCTAAGTCTCGGAAAAGCCGAACTAGCTAGAGTCAATGCTCGTTTTGAAGCAGGTGTCGCGCAAATCGCTCCCGTATATGCACAAGAAGCTGACAATGGACAAAGAGAATTGGACGTAATTCAAGCCGAAAATCAAGTTGCGATTGCAAAAGCGGAGTTATTGTCCGCAATGGGATTGGCCCCGGACATGAAAGCAGGATTTTCAGCAACCGATATACCGAGCGAAGTAAAACCTGAAATCATTTCACAATTCAAAATGCAATTCAGCACATTGGATGAAGTTGTGAATTCGGCACTCAAAAATCGCTATGATCTCTCATCTGCCCAACATCGCATCATCGCCGCGAAATCATCTGTCGAAGCATCGAAAAGTGCATATTATCCAAGCATCGGAGCAAGCGGTGGCTGGAGCTGGTTCAATTCCGAATTAAAAGATTTTGATGTTTTTTCGAGAACATTCGTAGGGTTTTCTATCGATGTACCCATCTTTGATGCATTTCGCATTCAACAACAAGTAGAAAACTCAAATGTGCAATTGCAACAAACCGAACTTGAATATAAACGCATAGAGCAAACTGTGAGAACGCAACTGCAAACAGGACTTCTCAATCTGAATGCGGCAGAAAAACAAATCGACATCACCGATAGATCACTCAAATCCGCTGAACAAAATTATCTCAGCGCAAAAGAGCGTTTCGAAGTTGGAACTTCCGGCATCGTTGATTATCAAACTGCAAATACACAATTCGTAACCGCAAAGATCAATCGCATCAATGCAGTGTACAATTACATAGATGCTCAATATCAAATCAAATTTGCAATGGGCAATCTTTAATCATATAACTCGAATACATTATGGCCAAGAAATCACACAAAGCGCGAAATCTCACATTGATCGGACTCGGCATCTTTGTCATCATTCTCGGATATTTCATGTTCCGACCAAAAGATGAAACGATTCCCGTATCAACTGATAAAGTGTCGAAACGCACGATCACACAGAGAGTGAGCGCAATTGGTAAAATTCGTCCGGAAACCGAGGTGAAAATTTCATCAGAAGCTTCCGGTGAAATCATCACGCTAGGATTTCGTGATGGTGATTCAGTAACGAGAGGTCAATTACTTGTTCGCATTCAACCTGATATCGTGACTTCACAACTCGAACAATTCACAGCATCCGCAGATGCTTCCAAAATTGCGATTGATGCCGCAAGAGCTGAAATGGATAGAGCGAATGCGGATTTCAAACGAATCAATGATCTATTCGCAAAACAATATGCATCAAAAGAAGAATTGGATCGAGCAAAAGCATTGATGGATCAAGCTATTTCAAGATTTAAAGCTTCTGGCTCTGAATATTCAAGATCTTTTTCTGCATTGAAACAAATGCGTTCTCAAGCATCACGAACAACGATCTATGCACCCATGAGCGGAACAGTCACGAATCTCTCCGTTGAAGCCGGTGAAAAAGTTGTTGGGACTGCCCAAATGCAAGGAACAGAAATGATGCGCATCGCAGATTTGAATGTGATGAATGCATGGGTGGATGTTGATGAAAATGATATCGTATTCGTTAAGATCGGTGATACCGCAAGAATTCGTGTTGATGCAATGCCTGATGTGGAATTGCTTGGCTATGTCTATGAAATCGGACATTCCGCAAAAACAGCTGCGGCAGGAACACAAGAAGAAGTCACAAATTTTCAAGTAAAGATTAGAATCATCGATAAAAACAAACAATTGCGTCCGGGCATGAGTTGTTCTGTTGAGATCGATACAGATACACATTATGATGTACTTTCCGTTCCCCTTCAAGCGGTCACTGTACGCATGAATGCTGATAAAACAGAAGAAGAATCCGGAAGCATCACCGAAGATAAATCAGCGAAGAAGACAATGACCAAGCGTCCACCATCTGTTGTTTTTATCAAAGATGGAAATACCGCTAAGATGGTAAATGTTGAAACAGGACTCAGCGATCGTGGTTTCATTGAAATCAGCAAAGGGCTGAAACTTGGACAAGAAATCATCAGTGGTAGTTTTCAGGCTGTCAATAAATTACTCATGAATGGAAGTGTGATACGCACTGATAATGGAACATCACCTGCAAATGGTGGTAAATAATGAGCAATCCATTGATTCATATTGAGCATATCGCCCGTACATATGAAATGGGTGGAGAAACCGTGCATGCACTTCGCGATGTATCGCTTGA
The DNA here is from genome assembly GCA_002293005.1 of Ignavibacteria bacterium UBA961. GTDB lineage: Bacteria > Bacteroidota > Ignavibacteria > Kapaibacteriales > UBA961 > UBA961. The sequence continues at coordinate 11,248 of DBCJ01000135.1, forward strand.
TATTTTTCCCAATGAATATGTTGCACTGATGGGTCCTTCCGGCTCTGGAAAGTCCACACTCATGAATATACTCGGATGCTTGGATACGCCAAGTTCAGGTGTCTATACATTCAAAGGTCTGGATGTAAATGAAATGACTGATGATGATTTGGCGGAAATCCGCAATAAAGAAATCGGTTTTGTATTTCAGACATTCAATCTTCTGCCACGCGCTACAGCACTCAAAAACATTGAACTTCCTCTCATTTATTCCGGCATATCATCCGAAGATCGAAAAGAAAGAGCAATCAAGGCTTTGGAAGATGTTGGATTGGGTGACAGAATGCTTCATCGTCCGAATGAATTGTCGGGCGGACAAAGACAAAGAGTTGCGGTAGCAAGAGCACTTGTCACAAAACCTTCCATCATTTTGGCTGATGAACCGACCGGAAATCTTGACACAAAAACCGGTATCGAAATCATGAAATTGTTTCAAGAGTTATGGTCGAAAGGCAATACGGTCATTCTCGTCACGCATGAGGAAGATATCGCGCGTCATGCTCGCAGAATCATTCGTATTCGTGATGGCAAGGTAGAATCAGATACAATCAATCCGAATCCTGTCACTTCATTTGAAATTCCATGATACGCATCAGTGAAATACAGGAATCATTCCGCATTGCATTCGAAGGTTTGCAAGCCAATAAACTGCGTTCATTCCTAACAACATTGGGCGTTGTGATTGGGATCACATTCGTGATTCTCATGGGTTGGTTTTTGAATGGACTCGATGCCGCATTGGAATCCACCGTGAATCTTCTCGGTACGGATGTGATGTATATTGATAAATGGAGTTGGTCCGGCGGACAAAACTGGCGCAAGACCATGCAGAGAAAAAACATCACGTATCAACAGGCAATGGAATTTTGCAATTCAGTGAAAACTGCCGAGGTGAGTTTGCCTGAGGCACATAAGTGGGGTACGACAGTCAAAGAAAGAGATCGCACCATCACCGGTATTTCCGTGATTGGTGTTCCCTATTCTTATTCGCAATTACCCGCCGGTACGATTTTATACGGAAGATTTTTCTCTCAATTCGAAGATGAATATAGCACGAATGTGACCGTTCTTGGATATGGCGTTGCAAAAGCACTCTTTCCTGAAGGCGATGCAATTGGTCGAACAATCAAGATAGGCGGTCGCACATTTGAAATCATAGGTGTTATCATCAAGCGCGGAACAATGATGATGGATTTCGTGGATAATCAAGTAATTATTCCGATTTCGACTTTCTTCGGTGTCTATGGAATGACAGGACGAAGTATATCAATCGCAGTCAAAGCCGGTTCTGCAGAAAAACTTGATGAAGCTCGAGCTGAAGCCACAGGCTTGATGCGTTCCATAAGGAATGTTCCACCCGGACAGGAAGAAGATTTTTCCATCAATGAAACGCAGACATTCAAAGAGCAAGTGGAAACATTACGACTTGCAACTTGGGGCATTGGTATTGGTCTCACATTGCTTTCCTTCATTGTTGGAATCATCGGCATCATGAATATTATGTTTGTGTCTGTGACTGAAAGAACAAAAGAAATCGGCATCCGAAAAAGTTTGGGAGCCAAAAGTTCTTCCATTCTCACACAATTCCTTGTGGAATCCGCTTCGCTTTGTTTGGTTGGCGCACTCATTGCATTCACATTTTGTTCGGTGGTGATCGCAATAGCAGTTCGCCTCGTACCTGAAGCTGATTTCCTTACGCCTTATGTTCCTCCGCAACTTATTCTGATTGCCGCAATCGTTTCAATCATCGTCGGCATTCTTGCAGGCATTGTTCCCGCAATCCGCGCTTCCGCACTCGATCCCGTGGAAGCTCTTCGTTATGAATCATAAAACATCATGAATATTCTTGAAAGCATCATACAAGCATTGCAATCCATCAAAGCGAATACGCTGAGAACGGTACTGACATTGCTCAGCATATCCATCGGCATATTTGCGATCATCGGTGCGGGCACTGCTGTTAGTACATTGGAAGGTTCTTTCAATACGCAATTGGTGGCGATGGGACAAAACACATTCATGATCAAACGCACGCCGAGTGTAAATTTTGGAAATTCATGGCGCAAGTATAGAAATCGTAAAGACATCACCTATCAGCAGGCGAAAGAATTCAAATATCAAATGGAAGGTATTTCTCTGGTTTCACTTCACAATGAAACAGATGGATATACAGCAAAGAGAAATAATTTTTTCACAGATCCTGTCGTAACATTAATTGGTGCCGATGAAAACTTTTTTGTCGTAAAGAATTTCGTGATTGAAACCGGAAGAGCATTTGGAATGTCGGAAGTAACTTCATCTGCGCCAGTTGTCATCATCGGTAATGATTTGGTAGTGCAATTATTTAATGGCGAAAATCCAATCGGACAATTTATCACGCTCAAGAATCAACAGTTTCAAGTGATTGGTACATTGAAATCTCAAGGCTCGATGTTTGGTCGCAGCTTGGATGCACAAGCAGTGATTCCGCTCACGGTATTCTCCAGATATCACAGCGATGAATGGACAAGTTCAGTTGAAATAACAACAAAGGCATACTCCAAAGAACAATTGGCTGAAGCGGTGGATGAATCAATCGGTATGATGCGTTCATTACGTAATCTCAAGCCATGGGAAGACAATACATTCGAAGTTGAGACCAATGAGTCCGTGAGCAGTCAATTCGCTTCATTCTCAAATTATCTTCAAGTGTTTGGTTTGGGTTCCGGATTGATTTCCCTTCTTGCGGCTGGCGTGGGCATCATGAATATCATGCTTGTTTCAGTGAAGGAACGCACCAAGGAAATCGGCATACGAAAGGCGATTGGCGCAAAGAGAAAATGGATTTTGTTTCAATTCATCATTGAAGCAATAACATTATGTCAATTAGGTGGATTGATCGGTATCTTTTTCGGTGTGCTGGCTGGACAAGGACTCGGCGCGCTCATCAATACCGAGGCCGCAATTCCTGTCAATTGGGTGATTTTCAGCATCGTGATTTGCACTTTGATGGGACTAGCTTTCGGAAGTTATCCCGCATGGAAAGCTGCGAGTTTGGATCCAATCGAAGCGCTTCGTTATGAATAATGCTCTTGGAGCAATTTAACCACTTCCCTATTTCCCTCAAGCATGTCATAGTGATGCAGATTCTGAATCTGCTCATACTTCATCTCTTCCCACAAGGTTGATGCAATCTTTGGAAGTTCGCATCTGACTATATAGAATCGCACTGAAAATGACCCACCATCATCATAGATGATATCATTGCTATGAAAGAGTTCAAATGGAGGATGGATTTCGCATCCCAATTCTTCATGCAATTCTCTTTTGAGAGCCTCTTCGAAGCTTTCATCTCCCTCAACTTTTCCACCCGGAAATTCCCATTTCAATGGATATGTGCCCGATGCCGATCTTTGCGCGATGAATACCTGTTTTTCGGCATTCATGGGTATTCCCACAACCACTTGTTTTTTCATTGCTTAGACTTCAGATCTTGAATCATTTCATCGAATACTTTCTTTTGAAGGACTCGATCTTGCTCGGTGACATTTGCTCTGCCTTCGAGTCTGGTAATGACATGAATACCGGAATGTGGAAGCGATACCTTTTTCATCTCAGGTTTTTGTGTTTCGATTCCATTATATAGCATGACGGCGCTAACTCTATCTACCACATCATCATAAAGACTTTTATAGATAGACACATGCGTTGAATTCGGAAAAAGGATACCGGATTCAAGATCTTTTCTTGTGATCGTGATAATATCTTGCAATTCTTGAAGTGTCTCTTGAGGACGGAATTTATACCAATGTTTTCTTTCCTCTGCTGTCATTTCTCCGGATTCAATATATCCGAGCATTGGACCAAATATACCGATCATAGAAAGACTTTTATTGGAGGGAACGATGATTGGATCTATGAGAAATACATGCTTTGGCTCTATCGAATTCTTGAAGAATGATTGAGCGAAGAGATTCACGATCAAGGGTCCACCGGTTGAAGAACCCGCAAAAGAGATGTTTCTATAACCTGATTGCACAAGTTTTTGATATTCATCAATGATACTTGCTTGCCAATCTCGCCAAGAAGAATTCTTGAAATCTTGATATGTTCTGCCATGTCCGCCAAGAAGCACTTGAGATACCAGCACATCTGCTTGCGTGGAGTCCACATAGCGTTTGAATTCATTCCATTCAAATGTCGTGGCGGTGTATCCATGAGCAACAATGATCACGGCCTTTTGTTTTTCTTCTTCGGTTGGATTGGGTTTAGATTTTGAAATTAGGAATTGTTCAGGAGAATAGAGTGATGGGTCGAAGAGAACATTTCCATCCAAATCTGCATCGGTAATATTGGGTTCCCCTCCGCATCCAATGAAAAAGACAGCTGCAATTAGAATAAAGTATTTCATAGTGAGAAGCTCCACAATAGTGTACACTGAACAAAGAGTGGATAGACAGTACCAATACCCGATGAACCATCACTGGTAATGAGATTATATCCAAGACTTGCTTGCACTTTCAATGGAATATCGAATGTATATTTTGCGCCTGCTTCTAAAGAGAGTAGTGGCATAGATGCATCAATATCATCGAAGAGTGCAGACTCATAATCAGCGAAACAATACCCGGCATTCAATCTTACGAGCGGAGAAAATGAAGATTTAGAGAATACATATGTTGAATGGAGTACGATATTATCTTGTAAAATGGCATTTGAATTTATCGCAGATCCAAATCTAGAAGACACATATGTAGCTCCAATAGAAAGCTGTTCATTCAATAGATCTTTTGGAGTAAACTGAACTGTGATTCCATTTTCATTGTACATATTCCAGGATTGCTGAAGGCGAAGTCCTAGGGATAATTCTTGAGATTCAAGATTAGATGCTGAAATGATAAAGAAGAATAGAGTTAGGTATCTAATGATATGCATAAAGTGATAAAGAAAATATGAAAGTGCTTATAATTTCTACTTGAAGTAAATCATTTCACTTCACACAATCAACAATTTTTTGAGTATAGTTTGACTTTGTATAGTCATCATTATCAATTGTACACACAGTATCAAAATCTTCATTGAGTATAAGAAAACGAATATTATCAATGTCAATGATCTTTTCTGAATCAGCTAGGGGAATATGAATATAACTATCGTACAAATCAGCTTCTTTGAAAAACTTCAAAGCATCTTTTTTTCTTGGTGTTTTGATTCCGGCAATTATTTGCACTTTGTTAGAAGATGACTTCAAGGTATTTGATAATATTCTATTTTTCAAATTCTTTGTTGCCAGTCTGCATTTTATACAATCGCCTATACCCTGTAATTCGACAATGTACATTGTTTGAGTTTTTTTGTCTTGTATTTTTGAGGTAATATATTCTTTAAAAGAAATCTCATCCTGGGAAAAAACAATACCTAAACATCCACACAATGAGATGCATAATGCTGCGAAATACTTCATTTATCACCCCATAAATCTACAATATTTAACAGCCAATTTTCATCTTTATCGAGGCTTGAATATACTGCTTGGCCGGTATCAGTTATATAACCAATCGCATCTGCAGCTTCTTTATTTGGTAGGAGTATTTCTTTATTTTGTAACAGGTTTCCTTCTTTCGAATATCTTTGAAAAACATAGAGAAATGAATCAGCTTTTTCAAGCTTTTGATAGAAACAGATTACAAAATAATCATTGCCTTCAGGCCAGATATTATGGATATAGAATTCCTTTAGCTTACCTGCATTATTGATTTTACCTTCACTCTCTCTAAGATTTTCGAAATATTTTTTATTGCTCACAGGTATTTTCAAAGGTATCACATTTTTAAGTACGGCATTTTCCCAAACTTGAACGCTGTCCCAGTCACTAAAAGACAATAATATATTATTATCTAGTTTACATGAATTTGCTCTATACAAGCCCCGTGAAAGTTGTTTTATACGATATGCATGGGGAATATATCCTATTCTAGACACAATATCTCCTGTTGAAAGATCAAACTTGCCAAGGACATTATTATAATAATCCTTGTCATCATAGCATTCATAATCCTCACCATCCCAACACAATGGTCGAATATCTTTGTAAATGTATCTATGATCTTCATTTACAAGTACATCATAACCTCCGGATTGTGTTATGCTGTCCGTTCCTTTTTGCAATACAAATACTGTTTCTTTTCCCTTTGAAATATCATATTCAACAATTATATGTTTTGAAAGCACGGCATTCTTTTGAGGATACTTATGATCTAAATCATAAGTATCCATATTTAACAATAATGTAGGAATAACACTGTTTAGTCTAAATACAGAGTCATTTAAGAAAAATGCTTTAAAACCAAAAAGTTGAGAAATGAACTGTTTCCTATTAAGTGGTAAGAATAAAGTATCCGTTTTCCATATCAATCCATCAACAGGACATTCAATTAAATTAGCAGCTAACTTATTATTCTCTATTATTTGCTGTCTTTTTTCCAATGGGAGCGCAGCTAATCTTTTATCTTTGAGTATATGCTTTGGAGTTGTTAAGTTTTTAACAAATTTAAAGTAGTCTTCAGATTTTTTTCCATAAACCATGCCATACAGAGAGTCTGAGTAGAACCAAGTTCTCAGAAGATTTCCCTGCCTATCATACAGTGCGGCTTTCATTTTAGAATCGTGTACTATGAAGTAATTGCCCTTTGTTGAAGCTGATAAAGAAGTTACACCTGTAAGATCAGAGTTTTCTTGTAAAACAACTATTTTGATATTTGATTCTTTTGGCTTTGATGAACAATTGAATGAAAAAATGAAAATCAGAAGTAATGTAAGTATAAAACTCATCTTAAGATACCCTAAAATTATATAACTATTTATTGCGCAATATAACGCAAAA